>CAIQXC010000196.1 GCA_903875675.1 Akkermansiaceae bacterium | reverse complement strand
CCCATACATTCCCGCTTGCCTGAGGCGATTACGGGAGAAAATGTGTATTTGACTGATCGAATCAGAGTCGGCAACGATGAACGCTTGCAGGAAAGCCGGATGCGGAAAATCCGCACGTCCGGTTTGACGAGGGGGAGCGGCGGGATTGGCGCAAGCCGCCCGCTGCTCTCTACTCTATCGCTTGACGGCTATTTCAGGGAATTGAGCTGGCTCCACTCTGTGGCGCTTTTGAGGTTGGAACCCTGAATTCTGCAACTCACTTCGCAACGTTGACGTCCACCTCGGTGAGAAAGGTGCCCTGCGTGCCTCCGTTGGCGACGGGTTCGAGCACCCACAGCAGCCAGCGATAGGTGCCGATCGACTTTCCTCTGAAGCCGGCAACCGCTGATGCGTGTTTTCCGCCCTGCCCCAGCTTGACCGTATCGATGGCGGCGATTCGCTCCCAAGGCGGAGCTGGCACCGCGCTTGTGGCATCGGGCAAGGTGGCTCCAGCTGCGCCGTAGAGGACAAAGCGCTGTGGCGCACGGTCGCTCTTGTGCCACGAGAAGGTGCGCACGCTGGCCAGCGGCAGCTCGGCGGTTAGATCCATGACCATGCGGCCCGGGCCATCCATCCATGCGCAATGGCCGGTGTCATCATCCGAACTTGCGGCGACACCATCGAGAAGACACTGCAGACCGGCCTCGCCGCCGTGTGGCGCGGCGAAGCCCGGCACTGCGGCAAGACTCACCCCGTGTTTGGAATGAACGTCGGCATAGTCGTCGGCGGCGGGCGCACCCATGGGCAGGTCGCTCCACTCCTTGTCCGTTCTAGCCGTCGTCACAACCGCATCGGTTAGCAAAAAATCCCCCTGGCCAGAAGTTAAAACATTTTTCGCCCGCGAGGCGTCGGTAATGCCCGCAAGGTGAAGCGCATGCTTGCCCGGCTGCAGCTCGTTAGAAAACACCAGACTGACCGTGTGACCATCCGGCGACAAGGTGGCCGAGTGGGGCACCAGGTCGGCATCGAGGTGATAATGCGACGTGGCAGTTGCGGAGGCTGGGTCGAGTGGTTTTGAGAAGGATGCGATCACTTGAGTTCGCTCTGCACCGATGGTCACCTGAGTTAGGCGGGGTGCCACATCATCGATCACGTCCACCGGGGCGGAGCGCTTGGCGAAAACCTCCACGGCATGAGGGCCGTCGCTGCCGAAATGCACCGCCACATCCAAGGATTTTTCTTGGTTAGGAGCGAGTGCGGCACTTTCGGCAGTGGCAAGCAGACATGAGCCTTCCCTGACTGAGATGAACGGCACGGCCGGACCCGGACCGTGATTGCGAACCATGACGCGGACGTTGAAATCCTTGGTGATTTTCGCGCTGGCAGGAGACAATATGGGTGCGCCATATTCCAGTTCGCCGCTCACCGATGGCGGCAAGTCCTCGCGAGAACTGCCCCATTTCTGGTTTGGCTGATTGCCCATGACCAGTTCCAGGATGCCGCCATCGGTGATTTCCGTGTGGCGCAGCCAGGCTCGGGTCAACGGTTTGCCATTCAAGCTCGCGGACTGCACATACAGGTTTTCGGCCGAATTGTTTTTGGCCACCACGACGAAGGCCGAGCCGCGATGGTAAGGCGGTGTGAGGCGCAGCGAGACCCGCGTGAACAGCGGGCTGCCGATCAGATAGATACCATCGACCGGAGAGACCGGATGCAAGCCCAACGCACTGAGCACGTACCACGCCGACATCTGGCCGACATCATCATTGCCGCACAAGCCTTTGACACCTGCGCCATAGGCATGATCCATGACTGTACGCGCCCACTTCTGGGTTAGCCACGGTGCGCGGGCATAGGTGAACAAATAGGGGACATGGTGCACCGGTTCGTTAGCATGGTTGTAGTAGTCGTTCCATTTGAAGGACAGCGGGGTTTTGGTGAAAAATTCTTCGAGGTCGGAGAGAAAGCGCTCGCGTCCTAGCAGGTTGATGAGCCCCTGCACATCGTGAGGCACGAACCAGCCCTGTTGGAAGGGATTGCTCTCGATGCAGCCCTGGCCTCCGGCGGTGCGGCCCTGCCAAGGTTCCCACTCGCCGTTTTCCTGCCGGGTGTGCATCCAGTTCACCGCCGGATCGAAATTATTGCGGTAATGCTGGGCCCGTTCCGCAAAGTCTCGCGCATCAGCAGTCTTGCCGAGGGCCTCGGCCCACTTTGCCATGCAGTGGTCGCCGTATGCGTTTTCAAGAGTCCACGACAAGCTGCCCGGAGTCCAGCCCGGCTTGCCTTCCACGTCGTTGACCGTGCGCTTGCCGATGGCATAAGCCTTTTCGATATCGAAGCCGCGGATGCCCTTGAGATAAGCGTCGGCGGCCACCGACACCGCGGGGCTGCCCAGCATGCAGCCGGAGCCGCAATTGAGCAGGTCCCATCTTCCGAAGACACCCCGTCCGCTGAGATCGGCAAGTTGTGTGAGGGAATTGACCTGATCATTGACGATCTCGGGAGCGATCACCGTGAGCAGCGGAAACTGGCTGCGAAACACATCCCAGCCGCTGAACACCGTGCGGTAGGTGAAGTCCTTCGAGCGGTGCGGCTTGCCATCCCCGCCGATATATGTGCCATCGACATCGGCACCGGCGCGCGGATCGATCATGAGATGGTAGAGCGCGGTGAAGAACGCCTCCCGCTGCACATCGGTGCCGCCTTCGATGCTCAGCCCCTCCACCGCAGTGGCCCAAGCGGCGCGTGCTTCGCGTCGCAGGCGTTCGAAATTCCAATGATCGAGGTTGTCGGCGAGGTTGGCCTTGGCCCCCTCGATACTGACAAATGACACGCCCGCCCTGAGCATGATCTGCTCACCAGCCGTCGTGGCAAATTCGGCATAGAAGCCCACATCCCGGCCCTCGTGGGCCTTCTTGCCTTTGAATACCTCGTCCTTGTCCCAGATTCCAAAATTGCTAGGCGCCTTGCTGAACTGGGCGCAGAAATACAGGGTATAGCTGCATCCCCCGGCACCGCCACCCCAGCCTCCATCATCGCTGGGACAGCACATCGATCCGGCGATAGTTCGCTCATCGACCCTGGTGACCGACTGCTTGCTGGCCTTCTTCCAGCGGCAGGTTTCACCGATGCGCCGCGCTAGGTCGATCTGGATGCGGCCTTCGCCTGCCTTGGGGAAGGTGAAGCGCAGCATGCCGGCCCGTGGCGCGGCACTCATCTCGGCTCGGATGCCGCTGCGCTTGAGGCCAACCGCATAATATCCTGCCTGGGCAATCTCATCGTCGTGGCTGAAGGGCGAAGCGTTGTCTTCGCGCTTCGTCTGCAAGGGACCGGTGGTCGGCATGACCTGGAAATTGCCAAGAT
>CAIQXC010000195.1 GCA_903875675.1 Akkermansiaceae bacterium | reverse complement strand
GGGGTCCATGAGGAGGGAGAGGAGAGCGGTGAGGGAGTAGAGGGCGGCATAAGCGAGGTCCTTCTTGCGCTTGCCCTCGGCGCGGAACATGAGGAAGCCGCGCTTGGTGAGACGAGGAGAGAGATCGGAACCGACGACTGATGGTGAGGAATTGAGAGAGGGCGGTGGAGAGGACGCGGAGGTCGGCGGCCTGCTCGGGATCGAGAGCGGCGAGGTGGTGAGGCAGGAGGTCGTCGGAGGGGGTGGGCCAGAGGATGGAACCGGAGGCGAAGAGACCCTGGGCGATGCGGAGAACGGCCTCGATGATGTTGTCTTCCAAAATCGCCGTTTGCCAAATGGCTGGCGAACGAATGGCGGATCACGTGTGCCGTGAGCATGGGGCAATGCGTTCTGGCAAACAGCTTCAGCAGAGGAACGCACGCAGCAGCAGGGCATAGACGCGGTGCCGCGGGACTTTGACGCGGGTTTGGAGGGTTGCCCAATTAGCTCCTCGGAGGCGGGTTAGGGTTTCTGAGGCTAGGAGCGCAGGCAACTGGGTGGCGGCCCGCATGCGCCGCAGCCGCAGGCTCTGTGCATAGCGGTTGCCTTGCTCGATCCACGGCAGCGCACGTTCCAGCCAAGCGGCATGGCTGGCGAGCAAGGCGTCGCGATCGGTCGGATCTGCTACCGGCAGATAACAACGTCCGGCATTCAGATCCATCGCCACATCTCGCAGGATGTTGACCAGTTGAAGGCCCTTGCCGAAGTCCCGCCCTCGAGCCAACAAAATCTCCGGATCGCAATCTGAAAACCGGTTGCCGAGCGTCAGTACCCCGAGATGAGTCCAGAATTCGCCGACACATCCGGCGACCCTCCAAGCGTAGTCTTCCAGGGCTGCCGCATCAGGCAGGGCGACGGGTTGGTAGCGGCTGGCGTGGGTGAAACGCTGCAAATCGAGTTGCTGGCCGCTGATGATTGTGGCCACCACATCGCGCACCAGGTCCGCCTCCGCCGCAGGCAGCCCGTGCAGCCAGATTAGCAGCGCCGGTACCCGCTCCAGCAGGTGGCGCTCGCGGGGGTCGGGTAGGGCGTCTAGCAACGCCTGCGGCCAACTCGGCGGCAGACTGCCAGTGGCCACCGAGTCGGCAAAGGCTAGCAAGGCGTCGAGGCGGCGGGCGACGGGCACGGCCGCCGCATCGGCGAGGGTGTCGGAACTTCGGGCTAGCAGGTAGGCAAGGCTCGCGGCATTCCGCATCGGTGAGGGCAACAGGCGCAAACTGAGGAAAAACGAGCGCGAAACGCCTTTCAGGATTTGGGTTTCGGCAGCGCCACTCACAGGTGGATGTTAGCGGGGGGCAGCCCGATGAGCGAGCCTTGCTTGTGAAAATATTTTCCTTGGTAAGATTGGATAGTTGGGAGACGTAAGCGGGCGGAGCAATGTCTGGTAGTACCGAGGTGGTGGTGCCAGCGGTGATTCGCATGAAAACCTCATTCAAACTCTTGACTTGCTTGGCAACCGTGTCGTTTGCCAACTTAACTCGCGCCGCAGAGGTGGCTGAACCAATCGCCAGTCTGCGCTTGGCGATTGAAGATCTGACAAAATCCTTCGGCCCGCGTTATCCCAAGGGGCAGGAGTTTGGGGCACGCTTGACGGACTTGGAGCGGCGTTTCGCCTCCTCGGGTGCCAACCCCGAAATGAGCGTCGCACTGGCTCAACTTCGCAACGACGCGCTTCTAGCCAATCCGTTGTTGGACTTTGGCCGGCTGCTGCTCGTGCAGCGCGACGCCAACCGCCTCGGGCTGCCGCAAAACTGGGAGGGCAACTCAAGTTTGCCTCACGACGGATTCAACAATGATCTGGTGCTGCTCTCACCCGTTAGCCCGAGTGGCGAACTGCACCCGTTGTTCCATCCCGAGGGCGGCCGCTTTGTCGGGGACGTCGATTTGGATTTTGACGCGAAGAAGTTATTGTTTTCGATGCCGGGTGACAATGGTCGCTGGCAGGTATTTGAGATGAATGCCGAGGGCGGCCAGCCCCAACAATTGCCGTTGATCCATGAGCCCGATGTGGACAATTACGATGCCTGCTATCTACCCGACGGCAATATCGTCTTTGGCTCCACCGCGCCATTTACCGGGGTGCCGTGTGTCGGGGGAGCCTCACACGTGGCCAACCTCTATCGGCTTGAACGCGGCAACGGGGCGATCCGCCGCCTGACATTCGATCAGGAGCACAATTGGTGTCCGACGGTGCTTAACGACGGGCGCCTGCTCTATCTGCGCTGGGAATACTCCGACATCCCGCATTTTGCCGCACGGATTCTGTTTCACATGAACCCCGATGGCTCAGATCAAAAGGAGTTTTACGGCAGCGGTTCCTATTGGCCTAACGCCATGTTCTATGCCCGCCCGATCCCCGGTTCGGCCACCAAGTTTGTTGCCATCGTCGGCGGCCATCACGGCCAACCAAGAATGGGCGAACTGGTGCTCTTCGACACCGCTCAAGGCCGCTTCGAAACCGACGGCGTGGTCCAACGCATCCCAGGCCGCGGCAAGAAGGTCGCTCCCATCATCCTCGACCAACTCGCCGACGCGAGTTGGCCCAAATACCTTCACCCCTGGCCGCTGAGCGATAAGTATTTCCTGGTGGCAGCCCAACCCGCACCCGGCACCAAGTGGGGCCTCTATCTGGCGGATGTGTTTGACAACCTGGTGCTCGTCAAGGAAAGCCCGGATGGCAGGGCTTTGTTGGAACCGGTCCCGTTGCGGCCTAACCTGCGCCCCCGCAGCTTGCCCTCCGCCGTCCAACCGGAACAAAAGGAGGCGAGCATTTCCATGCTCGACGTGTATGCCGGCACCGGCCTGGCCGGGGTGCCACGCGGCACCGTCAAACAATTGCGGGTGTTCACCTATCATTTTGCCTATCATGAGATGGGCGGCCAAACCAACCGTGTGGGTTTGGATGGGCCCTGGGACATCAAGCGGGTGCTGGGGACGGTGCCGGTGGAGGCCGATGGCTCGGCGTATTTCCGGGTACCAGCTAACACCCCCATCTCAGTCCAACCGCTCGATGGCGATGGCCAGGCGCTGCAACTCATGCGCAGTTGGATGAGTGCCATGCCCGGCGAAACCCTCTCCTGCGTCGGTTGCCATGACCGGCAAAATTCGAGTCCGCCCACTGCCAAGAGTCTGGCTCTGGCAAAACCGCCGGCGCCTATCACACCATGGTACGGCCCGGAGCGAGGGTTTTCCTTTATCCGTGAAGTGCAACCCGTGCTCGACCGCCTCTGCGTCGGTTGCCACGATGGCAAAACCGAGGCCGGGCACGTCGCCGTCCCAGATCTGCACGCCGCGCCGCCGGTGCACCCGCAGGCTGGCGACGCCAACTATAACAACTCGACCCAATTCACCCCGGCCTATCTGGCGTTGCGTTGTTATGTGCGCGGCCACACCATTGAGAGCGACTTGCATCTACTCACGCCCTGCGAGTTCAGTGCCGACACCACTGAACTGATCCAATTGCTGCGTGCCGGCCACCACGGGGTGAAACTTGACGCCGAGGCGTGGGCTCGACTCATCACTTGGATCGACCTCAACACTCCGGCCCATGGCACTTGGACCGAGATTGTTGGGGCTGGCAAAGTCACTGCCCAACGCGACCGCCGCCGCGAAATGCTCAAACGTTATGCCCAACGCGACGAGGATCCCGAGGCGATCAGCGCGGCAACCGTGCCTATTTTGTTCCAAGTGCCTGCCAACCTCCCGGCCCCTCCGGCACCCGCCAAGGTTGATCTGCCAGGCTGGCCGTTTGACGCCGCCGAGGCCGGCCGTCGACAAGCCGCTGCCGGTGCCGTCGATCGCCAGCTCGATTTGGGTGGAGGCATCAAACTGGACATGCGTCATATCCCCAAGGGTGAGTTTCTTATGGGCGATCCTAACGAAATTCCCGGGCCGACACGCACCTCTATCAACGAGAATTATTGGATCGGCCGCTGCGAAATTTCCAACGAGCAATACGCATGCTTCGACCCTAACCACGATAGCCGCATTGAACGCGGCGATTTCCTCCAATTTGGCGAAACCGAGCGGGGATACCCGGCTAACACCCCCAAGCAGCCAGTCGTGCGGGTTTCTTGGAATGCTGCAACTGCCTTCTGCCAATGGCTTTCCACCAAGACCGGCCTGACCTGTTCACTGCCCAGCGAGGCTCAGTGGGAATACCCGTGCCGGGCAGGCACCGCCACTCCGTTATGGTATGGCGATCTAACGACCGACTTCGCGAAATCCGCCAATCTGGCCGATCATTCGTTGCACGTGATGCCCACCTTTGGTTGGGGTTTGCCCTCCGGTGCGGTTCCACCGTGGCGTCCGGCCATTGATTCGGTCAATGACGGGTTCCGGATTGCCGCGCCGGTGGGCACGTTTTCGCCTAACGCATGGGGCCTGTGCGACATGTCCGGCAACGTGTGGGAATGGACGAACGGAGATTTCTCTCCCGGATGTAAGGCTGTGCGCGGTGGTTCGTGGTCGGAGCGCCCGGCGCGGGCGGGCTCCGCAAGCCGCCTCGGCTACCGGCCGTGGCAGCCGGTCTATCACGTAGGATTTCGCATCATCTGCAAAGAATCACCATGAAAACAAAAATTATGATATCCATTGCCCTCGTATGTGGGGCAGCGCTTGCCCGCGCCGAGGGCCATCGGTTCGCTTGTGCGGATTACAGTCAGGGGAAAGTATGCATTGTTGCCGCCGATGGTAAAATCGAGTGGGAATACCCAGCGAGCAACTGCAATGATTTGTGGGTGCTGCCCAGCGGCAATCTCCTTTTTACGACCGGGCACGGTGTGAAGGAAGTCACCCGCGAAAAGAAGGTTGTTTTCGATTACGAATCCAAGAGTGAGATCTATGCCTGCCAGCGTCTCGCCAATGGCAATACCTTCATTGGTGAGTGCAGTGCCGGGCGGCTGTTGGATGTCGATCCTAGTGGCAAGATTGTCAAGGAAATCAAGTTGTTGCCCGAGGGCAAGGACGGCGGCCACGCCTACATGCGCAACGCCCGGCGTCTGGCCAATGGCGGTTACTTGGTCACTCACAATGGCGAGAGCGTCGTTCGTGAATACGATGCGCAGGGGAAGGTTGTGCTTGAAATTCCTGCCGCAGGCGGGCCGCACAGCGCGGCACGCCTTGCCAATGGCAACACGCTCATTGCCTGTGGCGACCAAGCCGGTGGCAACCGGGTGTTTGAGACGGATGCTGCTGGCAAAACCGTCTGGCAGATCAAGGACGCCGAACTGCCAGGCATACAATTGTATTTCATGGCCGGTCTGCAACGCCTGCCTAACGGCAATACCGTCGTCTCCAATTGGCTGGGCCATGGCAATTTCGGCAAAGCCCCGCATCTCATCGAGGTGACCCCTGATAAAAAAGTTGTCTGGACGTATGCTAACCACGAGGCGTTCAAGACGATTTCCAGCGTCCAGTTGTTGGACGTGAAGGGTGACGCAACGAAAAACGAAATTGCCCATTGAGATGGACGCTTGGAACCGAAGCACCGAGTAGGCGGCAATGACCGGTTTGCTGCTCGCTAGTTCTAACATGTATGGGGCTGTCATACCCGTCACCGATGCTAACCTGCGCGACGGCCTTTCTCCCTACAATTGGGTGTGCAGAGACGATTCCGTTAGTTCGTCAGTCAATGGCGCGTCCCTAACCCTCCAACTCAAAGGCACCCGGCAAGTGGCCTTGCAGGTGGCAACTGATCATCTAACGGCCAAGGCGGCCGGACCCTTGGCGATCATCGCTTGATCGGTCAATGACGGCAAACTCACTAGCAACCTCAAGCGTTACTCTAGCGGCTTGCGCGGCCTCGGCGACTCGATCCACCGCAAGGGGCTCAAATATGCGCTCTACACGGATGCCGGAGTGCGCACCTGCAGCGGCGACATGCCGGGCACCAAGGACCATGAATATGTGGACATGCAGGCGTTCGCCGAGTGGCGCGCCGATTATGTGAAAATCGATTGGTGCAATACCCAGGGCCAGGATATCGTCAAAACCTACAAAGAACTCCACGACGCCCAACACGCCGCTGCCCGGCCCATCGTCCACAGTCTGTGCTCTTGGGGTGACGGCGAACCGTGGAAATGGGCTGCCTCCCTCGGCCATCTGTGGCGCACCGCCTCTGATATCTGCGGCCCCGGCAGCGCCGATTGGACACTGGCCATGAAACTCACCGCCATCAATGAAAAACTCTATCCATGGGCAGGCCCCGGCCATTGGAACGACCCGGATATGCTTATCGTTGGCATGCCGGGCCTGAGCGAGGCCCAGAACCGCACGTTTTTCAGCTTGTGGTGCATGATGGCCGCGCCGCTGATGGCTGGCAATGATCTGCGCGGCATGACTCCGGCGACGATCCAGATTCTAACCAACCAAGAGGCTATCGCCGTGAACCAGGATCCGCTGGGCATTCAGGGACATATCATTCGCAGTGTGGGCAACGTCGATGTGTGGGCCGCCAAACCGCTGTTTGACGGCAGCCGGGCGCTGTTATTGTTCAATCATGGGACTCGAGCTTCTATCATCCATCCCGGCGGAATGAACAAACCAACCCCGGAAATCCAACTTGCCTGACGACGTGGCTGTATTTGAGGTCGAACGCTGAGCTCGGGCTGTTCCGTGGCTGAACGTTCAACTCGGATCCTCGCTGTGTATTCCGCGAAACCGGCTGGTCAAATTGCGAACCCTTGAAAGCGCCCAATAATCAGATCGTAATCACAGCCAATCGACGGATCTAACAAATGAAAAGCCCCCTTACCGCACTCAGCGCTGCCGCCATGGTTCTCGCCGGACTTCCAAGCCGGGGTGCCACCGAGGAACCTTACAAGGTGCTCGAACCTGAAAAATCCCAGCATCTCACGGAATCCGCCCATTTTGTCGCCCGATGGAACGACAATGACGGCGTGACACTGGGCGATGCGGACCTGCAGAAAGGCTTGGCAACGCTCGAAGGCATCCGCGATTTCTATCTGGGGAAGGTGGGTTTCGCCAAACCCTATGAAAATCAGACGGTGAAATATAAAGTGAGCGTCAACCTCAGCAACAAGGGCTGGGCGAGCGGAAGCGGCACCGGCAAATGTGACCCCGCGATGTGGCTCCACTTCAATGCCTTCAAGGACAATCACGCATTGGCGCACGAATTTGCCCACAGTTTGCAGTTTTCCACGATGGGCCTGCGAGATTCTCCGCATGTGGGCTGGTCTTGGGAGTCCCATGCTGAATGGATGACTCATCAGATGTATCTCGAGCAAGTGGGTTGCTCCGACCAACTGGTCAACGCGCCGCACCTTTACTATGGATCGACGCGCGACCGCTATGGCAACTGGCAGTTTTGGGAATACATCAAGGACACTTTTGGTTACGGAGCGATCAATGATATTTGGTCGAAGGCCACCAAGCCCGGCTTGCCGGCAACCGCGCTTGAAGATCCTCTGCTGGTGTTATCCCGCAACCAAGGTTGGAAAACCACTGAACTCAACGATCAGTTCGGCCTCTGGGCCATGCACAATGTCACCTGGGACTATAAAAATGGCGAGGTCTTGCGCAAGAGCTACGGCAGCTATGATGACGTCACCGGCATCCGTCGCAACCGCGTATCGATTCTTGCACCCATCGATGGAAAAATGGGCCGCTACGCCATCCCGGATTACCGTGCCCCCCAACGCTTTGGCTATAACCTCGTGCGCATCGATCCAGATGAAAGCGGGAATGTGCGCAGCGTTGCCGTCCAGTTCCGTGGCCTCGTTCAGAATGCCTCTAACGTCGCCACTTTCGACCGGAAGTTTGAAAACGAACCTAAAAGCGTGCCAGCGCCCAATTCGGATTGGCGCTGGGGGTTGGTGGCCGTCGATGACCAGGGCAAGCCCCGCTACAGCGCCTTGCAACGCGGTGCAACCTCACAAGTGGTCTTTCCACTCCGTCCTAACGAAAAACAAGTTTGGCTGGTTGTTGTTGCCACACCCACGGAATACCAGCGGATTTTCTGGGATCAAATGTATTATACCATCTATAGATATCCATGGATGGTGGAAATTCGCGGTGGTCATCCGCGCGGCAGTGATCCAGCTCCGCTCGCCAAAACCACCGGACGCAAGGGTAAAGCCCACTCTAACGGCGGCGGCTGGGTGGATGCCACAGCCCACGCCGACGCATCCGCCTATGTCGGGCCCGCCGCCATGGTGCTGGATCGTGCCCAGGTGCTAGGCAAGGCCAAAATCAACGATCAGGCAGTGGTTTCGGGCAATGCCAAGGTCGCCGACAACGCCATCGTCCGCGGTCACGCCTTGGTGACTGGCAACGGAATTATCGGAGGCAATGCATGCATCGAGGATGAGGCGTCTGTTTATGGTGGCACGGTCAATGAAGAGGCCCGGCTAAGTGCACTGACGCTTATTGAGGAGGACCAATCGCGCATTCATGGCAAGGCTGAAGTTGCGGCTGTGATGAACAGTATTCGCGGCGCGGACCTTTCCGGCAACGTGCGCCTCATCGGCGACATCGAACTGAATGCCAGATCTATCAGCAAGGGTGTTTTCTACGGCATGGTCAACCCGGAAATGACCACCAATCCGCGCTGGGGAGCGGAGCGCAGCGCCCCTGCGCCGGAGGTCACCACCGTGCCCCGGAGCACCCGTCACGATTGATATTTCCTGAATCATCAAATATATGTCAGACCCGCATCTTCCATTAATTGCCTCTCTATTTATCCCCGAAACGACGCTCGGCTATTCCCACAACTCATGTGTCCGCAGCTTGTTGCCCAAGCATCCGCGCCATTGCTGGTGGCGTGCCGCTTGCTTCCTGCTCATGCCTGCGGCCGTTTCCGCAGCGGTTCGCCTGCCTAACGTTTTTGGCGACCACATGGTGCTGCAGCGCGAAATGCCGGTGCCGGTGTGGGGCTGGGCGGAGGCTGGAGAGAAGGTTAGCGTGACGTTTGCCGGGGCCACAGCCACGGCAACGGCGGATGCCTCTGGCAATTGGGCGCTCAAGTTGCCGGCCATGCCGGCGAGTGCCGAGAGTCGAGAAATGACGGTGACCGGGCGCAGCAATGTAACATTCCAGGACGTCCTCGTCGGTGAGGTCTGGCTGTGTGGGGGTCAGTCTAACATGGAATCTGAGTTGAACTGGTGCAACCCGGATGAGGGGAGAACCGCGAGTATTCCGACGTTTCGCCGGGTCAAGGCCGAGCACACGTTGGCGGCCACTCCGCAGAGCGACGTGAAGGCGTCGTGGGTTGTCTGCGATAACGGGGCGGCGAGTGGCTTCACTGCGGCAGGCTATTATTTTGCCAGAAAACTCACCCGGGAGCTGAAGATTCCGGTTGGTTTGCTAGACACAAGTTGGGGTGGCGCGAACATCACATTTTGGATTCCGGGCGAGAGTTATAGAAACCTCCCTGCATTGCGGAGCCAATGGGAAAAAGAGACGGCGCAAGCTCATGCGATGACCAAGGCCTATTTGGAGACCATGGAAAAGTGGTCGGCTGATGCTCGTAAGAGCCTGGAGACCAAGGATATCATCTGTGCCCGCGCACCGTTTATGCCGGAGCGCCGGGAGTTTTCACATATGTTCAACGGCATGGTCTATCCATTTTCTCCCTTTGCAATCCGCGGCATGCTGTGGTACCAAGGTGAATACAACGCCAACGATGGCGACTACTATATGGACGAGATGCGTGGTCTTATTCAGGGCTGGCGCAACCTGTGGAAACAGGGCGATGTGCCATTCTATTACGTCCAACTCCCGAATCTCGACCCGCCAAAAGACGATCCCGCCGGTGGCGATGGCTGGGCCACGATCCGCGACGTCCAAACCAAGGTGATGGCTATCCCTAACACAGGTATGATTGTCACCATCGACGTCGGCGAGGCCGCCGACATCCATCCGAGGAACAAGCTCGATGTCGGCGAGAGGCTTGCCCGCTGGGCGCTGGCCAAAACCTACGGCAAGCCGCTGGCCTATAGCAGCCCGTTTTTCAAGGGCATGAGCGTCGAAGGCAGCAAGATTCGCATCGCGTTCGACGGTGCCGAGAGTGGTCTGATGGTGGGCAACAAGGACGGCCTCATGCCTGTGGTGGAGGACAAGGATGGTAAACTCAAGCGCTTTGCCATCGCAGGTGAGGACAAAAAATGGGCCTGGGCCGATGCTCTAATTGACGGCAAGAACGTGATTGTCTCCAGCCCCGCTGTGCCAAATCCGGTGGCGGTTCGCTATGCGTATTCTCACAATCCAGCAGGTTGCAATCTCTACAACAAAGACGGACTCCCGGCTTCACCCTTCCGCAGCGATGATTGGTAGGAGGGGGGCGTGGCCTGGTTAAACTACAAAACAATGAAAACCACTACTAGCGCGGTACTCGCCCAATTTCTGGCCATAACGATGCCGCTTTTTGCCGGAACGAGTGATTGGGAACAACCCGCAGCCGCCCCTCTAACGCCTTATGATTTTGGCAACGAGCCGATGCGCTACCTGGAGAATGCGCGGCTGAAACTTGGGATCAACCTGCAGGCTGGCGGGGCGGTCACCTATCTCGAGGACAAGCAACTCAAGAGCGGCAACATGATCAACAGCAGCGATTGGGGGCGTCAGATCCAACTTTCCTATTACAGCGGGCCGGTCCCATTCATCGGGCCAAACGGCGAGAAACCGACACCTGAGTGGGCGGGCCTCGGATGGAATCCCATCCAAGCGGGCAGTGTGGGGCGGATTGCGTCAAAAACCATCGCATTTGAGCAAGGTCTGGATTTTCTTCGGGCACGCTGTATTCCGATGCAGTGGCCGCATCCTAACTTGCCGGCGGAATGCGTGTTTGAGGCGACGTATCGGTTGGTCGGCGGCAATGCCATCTTGATGGAGGCACGCATCATCAACCAGCGGGCCGATCACACTCAGTACCCGGCTCGGCATCAGGAGATGCCCGCGCTTTATACGAACGGGCCGTGGTATCGTCTCGTCACCTATATCGGAGACCATCCGCGCGGTGGGGCGGCGCTAACAACAGTGGTTGGCAAGGACGATAACAAGGGGTGGCCGTGGGAGACGTTTTACGCACCCGAACATTGGGCGGCGTTGGTCAATGATGCCGGCACGGGTGTGGGCCTGTTCCAGCCGGATACCTGCACGATGACGGGCGGGTTTTCCGGCGGCGATCCACTCAAGAGCAAGGGCGGACCCACCGATGGGCAAACCGGCTATTTATCGCCGATTGCCAGACGGATTCTTGACCACAACATGGATTGGACCTACCGGACACATATTGTCGTCGGCAGTTTGGACGAGATTCGCGACTATGCCCGCAAACAGGCACCGGAGAGGGTGACGTGGGAGTTTGCTAATGATCGGTTAGGGTGGGTTTATGAAAATGCCAAGGATACCGGTTGGCCGATTCATGACGGGTTGAAGGTGACGTATCAGAAGGTGCCAAGTGGCGCGATGGTATCGGACGCGATCTATTGGGCTGCGGAGGAAGCGCCGGTGCTTGAGATAGAGGCCTCATTTCAGAGTGGCACAGGGGAGTTAGGGTTGAAATCCGAGTTGGTGATTCAGCCGTTTGGATTGGCCGAGCGCACTGATTTTCCGGCATGGGAGCCCCAGGATGCCACTCGGAAAAAGGAAAACGAATCGAAGCGCAAGGACTTTCCGCCAGCACCAGCCATAGTCATCCCGTTCTCTGTTCAGGGCGACGGCAAGATGCACACTTATGCCTTGAAGCTCAGTGAGAACCCGAATTATCGCGGTGCCATGAGACAATTGCGTTTGAACTTCCCAGCCACGGATGGCAGCGCCGATGTCCGCCGGATCTCACTGCATCGGTGACCGGATGTCGATCTATACAGGGATGCACCACCTCAGAGCAGGCTTGGAGTCCTTGAAAAGCCAAAGTTGCTGTCGTCAGGCATCTGAGATATATTGTAGCGGTGCTCTGTGAGCGCCGATGTGAATTGTAGCGGCACCCTGTGAGCGCCGATGTGAATTTATTCATGTCGTTTTAGAGATTGATTTTGTTTATTGTTTGAGAGAACAAAGCTATTCTTTTTATCTTCGCGAAATAT
>CAIQXC010000194.1 GCA_903875675.1 Akkermansiaceae bacterium | reverse complement strand
GAATGAAACAATCGCGGTTTGCTTCATCTATTTAAAGGATTCCAAAACCACGCGGGCAAATTCTTTCCCCATAAGCGCAAGCAGCGAGCTCCGCCACATCACTCTTTGCTAGCTAGTCCGGTTCGAAATGCCCACCATGCCAGGGTTTTCATCCGTACTCCAACCTAACAAACATCATGAAACTCTTGCATCATATCTGCTTCCTGCCATTGCGTTTTCTCAACAAGCAGGCATTTGGCGCGGGCGGCCTGTGGGTTGTGTTGGTGCTGCCAGCCGTGGCACAAATCGCTGCTTGGGATTTCACCGGCGAGAACACGGCTGCCGCCACATCCAGCGCCGAGCTGTTTGATGAGAAGCTTGACAGCGCCAACACCCTGATCCGCGGCAGCTCTGCGACGGCCAGCGGGGCTAACCATTCATTTCGCACCAGCGGCTTCAAGGACGACGCAATCTCAACGGCCAACACCGACTTTTTTCAGATCAGCTTGTCCGCCGCAGCGGGGTACAGCTTGTCCATCTCGACCATAGACGCCAATTTCAACGGTACGGCCACCTACTATGCCACACCCGGCGTGACCAGTCAGTTTGCCTACAGCTTGGATGGCAACACATTTGCGTTACTTGCCAGCCCGTTCATCATGACTGCACCCGGGTCCATGCCGCAGATCGATCTGTCGTCCATCGCCGCCTTGCAGAACGTGCCGGATTCGGCCACCGTGACGCTTCGATATTATGCCAGTGGCCAAACCAAGACCGGAACCTGGGGGTTTTCGTCAACCGTTGCCGGGCAATTTGGACTGGCCATCGGTGGAACCCTCGCCGCCTCGAACTTGCCTCCGCTCGCACTCAGCGCCACGCCTGCCAGCTTCGCCGAAAACACCATCGGCACGGCCTCCATCGGCACGGTGACGATTCCCAACGTCTTGGCCTCTGATCTGCTGGTCACCCTGATATCCGGCGATCTAACAGAGGCCAGCGTGCCCGCCACCGTGACCATCAGCGCCGGTTCCACCTCCGCCACTTTCCCAATCACCGCAGTCAATGACTTGCTGGCAGACGGCACGCAAACATTCGACCTAGCAGCATCAGCGGCTAGCTTCACCACCTCCTCATTCACCATCTGCGTCACCGACGATGGCGACACCCCTCCAGCGCTGGCTCCAGGTGCTGTCGCATTTGTCGGCTTCAATGCCGATGGGAATGATGACCTTGCGATTGTCGCACTGATGCCTCTGGCCGCCTCCGACATGATTTTCATAACCGACAGGGCATGGAACGGCCTCAGCATCGGCCAAGGCGGGGAGTTTGCCGATGGCGAAGGGCTCATCACTTGGGCGGTACCCGTCGGAGGGGTGCCAGCCGGCACGGTCATCGCCTTCAACAACCTCACGAACACCAGCCGCAGCGCCAGCTTGGGAACCCTCACCGCTACCGGCAGTTTCAATCTGAGTGGCGATGGCGAAACCGTCTATGCCTATCAGGGAACCGCCACCGTGCCCACCGGATTCATCGCCATCATCGCATCCCAGACCACCGATCCAATCACCGGCACCGGCCTCAGTGCCCGGCATATCGTCTATCTGCCGAATCACGCCGACGTCGCCGCCTATGTCGGGTCGCGCAATGATCAGGTGGGGTTTGCTGAATATCTAACATCTATCACCAAGCCGGCCAACTGGCTCACCGAAGACGGAAGCGGCGACCAACACAACAACTCAATTGCACCTGATGTGCCCTTCGACACCACAGCCTTCAGCTTGGCCAACTCCTCGGGCTATGCCGGGTGGGCGGCCACACATGCCAAACATCAGCCCGCCGATGCCGATGCCGACGGGGACAGCGTGCCTAACGGAGTTGAATATTTCATGGGCGAAGCAGGTGCCGAATTCACATCGCAGCCGTCGGTGGCCAATGGCAAAATCCGGTGGAAGCACAACTCTGCCGCCGCTGCCTCATACTCCGTCGCGACATCCACCGACCTCGTCCACTGGCAGCCTGCCACTGAGGGCGTCAAGGACAGCGGCGACACGGTCGAATTCACTCTGCCATCCGGCCCTCAGCGCGTGTTCGTCCGCCTGGAGGTAAACACGGAGCCCTGAGGCACAGGCCCTGGGGGGGGGCTTGCTGCGGATAGACAAGTGAGCGGCGGCGGTGTAGTCTCCCGCCGCCCAAGTTTCCGCGCCCTTCCCCGATGTCAGACATTCTGCTAGCCACGCTCAACGCCCGCTACATTCACACGGCCTTCGGGCTGCGTTGCCTGCATGCCAATCTGGCCGAATTGCAGGAGCACAGCACGATACTGGAATTTGACATCAAGCAGCGTGCGGCAGACGTCGCCGAGGAGTTGCTGGCTGCAAAGCCCAAGATCATCGGTCTGGGTGTCTATATCTGGAACGTGGGACTCACCACCGAAGTGGTAGGCTTGCTAAAACAACTTGCTCCGGATGTTAGAGTGATACTCGGCGGCCCGGAGGTGAGTTATGAAACAGCTAGCCAGGAGATTGTCAGGCTGGCGGACCACGTGATCACCGGCGAGGCTGACCTGGCATTCGTAGATCTCTGCCGCAGCCTGCTGGCTGGTACCACCCCGCCAAAGGTGCTGGCCGCTGCTCCACCCGATCTAGCAATACTAGCGTCACCCTATCCGTTTTACCAGGATGAGGACATCGCGAAGCGGGTGTTGTATGTGGAGGCGTCGCGGGGTTGTCCGTTTTCCTGCGAATTCTGTTTGTCGTCGGTGGATTTGCCGGTGCGGGCGTTTCCGCTGGCTGCGTTTCTACTGGAGATGGAGCACTTGCTGGCACGCGGGGCCAGACAGTTCAAGTTTCTCGACCGCACATTCAACCTCGACGTGCGGGTAAGCGCCACGATTCTGGAGTTTTTTTTGGAGCGCTGGCAACCGGGCGTGTTTCTGCATTTCGAAATGATCCCCGACCGCTTCCCGGAATCCTTGCGCGGCTTAATTGCCAAATTCCCCCCTGGCGCGCTCCAGTTTGAAGTGGGCATTCAATCGTTCAACGAAGAAGTATCCAGCCATATCAGCCGCCGTCAAAACATCGCACGACTGGAAGAGAATCTGCGCTTCCTCAAGCAGCATTCCGGTGTGCATGTCCACGCCGATCTCATCGCCGGCTTGCCGGGCGAAACCCTCGCGAGTCTCGCCGACGGATTCGATCGATTGTGGCACCTCGGCCCGCAAGAAATACAACTCGGAATTCTCAAACGCCTGCGCGGCACGCCCATCATCCGCCACGACCTGCCATTTGCCATGGTCTATTCCCCGCAGGCACCTTATGAGTTGCTAGCTAACCGAGACATCAACTTCGCCACCCTCCAACAGGTGAAGCGCTTCGCCCGCCACTGGGATGCGCTCGGCAACAGCGGGCGGTTCCCGCAGACTTTGCCACTATTGCTAGACCTACCGCAGCACGCCTCGCCATTCTGGAATCTTTGGGACTTTTCTCAACGCCTCCACGTCTGGATGGGCAAAAACCAGGGGATTTCCCCGGCCAACCTTGCCGGGCAATTGTTTCTTCACCTGCGCGAGGCTGGCGTGGACCCTGCCATATTGGAGGCCGCCCTAACTGCCGACCATCTCGCAGCCGGCGGCCGTGGCCGCCCAGTCTGTCTCTCGCCGGACGCGGCGGCCCCCCGTGACAACTCGCATTCCGCCACGAACCGCCGCCAGCAACGGCATCAAGGGCTGGCTCAGCCTCAATCTAGCGGAAACACGCCGGATCCGTCCTAATCCCGCAGTGGCAGGGACCCGGTCACTTGGCTGATGGAGGCGGAAACGGCGAGTTGGTGGCCATCGGCAAGCACGCGCAGGCCTTGGCCATGGCCGTAATGCAGGCCGGTTTGGTCCCAGATGATCGTCAGCAGATGCCCGTGATAAGGGATGCGCTCCAGGCAGAACCAGGCCCAGCCCGGCGGCACCAATGGATGAACATCGATGGTGCGGTCGGCCCGCGGACGCAGGCCGATGAGCCCACTGATGACCAAGTCGCAGTAGGTCGAGTGGTTATAGTCCTTGCCGCGCTCCACGCCGCCCTTGCCAGCGTCCCAGGTGCCGTCCTTCCAGGCCTTGAGCCGAGTCCGGGAAATCCAGTCGCCGGTGGCGGGGTTGAGGTTTTCATCAATCCACGGCACAACCCGGCCATCATCCAGTTTGAGTTGCTGGGAGTTGCTATAAATTTTTAACAATTCAAAATACTCCTTTTCGCCAATCACCGCCTGGGGTGGACCGTTGAGCAGATTTGCCAAACCAGTTAGAGTAACTGAAGTGGCATAGGGCCAACTGGGCCCGTTCCACTGGCATTCATGGCCGGTATAAGATATCTGATATTTCGGATGGCGTTGCTCAGCGGTGGTCGGGCCGAAGGGCGCGAAAAAACCCTTGGGATCCATGAGCTGTTTCCAAGCGACGGAGTATGACGGATCAGCCAGGTTGAAGTACCATGGTGTGTAACCGTGTAGCTCGCGCACATCCGCCAAGCGGGTGTTGTCACCCCGCGGCAGGACTTTGAAAAATTCCGCATGTTTGTCCCACAAGCGGTCCTGCACCAACTGTTTGATCGCCGCCGCCTTGTCGCGGAATCGACTCGCGAGTTCAGGCATTCCCGCCAATTCCGCGATATGGGCGATGGCCTGCGCATCACCAAACTGATAACTATTGATGGTGGCGCGATAGCCGCTGCCACCGATGGACACTTCACCGCCGTCTCGGTCGTCGCTCTGCCAATACAGGCCATTGGCGTCACGCTGCTGCTTCTCCCATGTCTCATAATTGCCAATCAAATCCGGCAGCAATGCCAGCGGAATCTTCGCGTTACCCGTCACGCAATAACGCGCCCACAACGCATCCGCCGCCCAAAAACTATAACGGCGCGGCTCGCCGCCGCCGCCGAACCAGAAGCGGGCATAGTCATCGAGAACCTGCGGGTCGCGCAGCCAGCGCCCCTCGTAAAAGTGATGGCCCGCCGCACAACTGATCGAATTGTATTTGCCTGCCCAGCCGACTTGCGGCAGGAATTCGTCCACGATGAAACCGGCAGGTGTTTGCTTGATATGTTTCCGATACGTCCACCAGCGGAAATAGTAGGTGCGTTGAATGTCCTCGTCGGGGCAATCCAACAGCGGAATGTTGTCCTTGAGAAACTCCCAGGCCCTCTCATTCGGATAGAAATTGCTGTGGAGTTCCGCGTCGTCCTTGTTGAATTGGGCCACATAATGCTGGAACAATCCGGCTTGCAGCACGGGGGCGGCCGGCTCCGCTGCGGCAGCCGATGTCGCCATTGCGACTACTAACACGAAATGAAGAATTGAGTTTGTCATTTGCATCTCAGCCTATCGTAAAGAATAGCCGTTGCAAGTCCACTGAAATCGGCTTTGGCGGCGCTCTGTGAGCGCCGAAGCCCATGAATATTGTAGCGGCGTGCCTACCATACGGGCCGTCCAAGGAGAAGTGGGAGGCGGCAAGCTCGCCCTTGAGTGTCTCCAGTCGATTGCCAGGCGGCACGGCGAGATCCGCCAGAAAACCCATGCCCGGTTCATTTGAATGAGTTTGCAGAGAGCGACCCGTGCGATGGCAGCATGGCGACGATTGATCTCCCGGCGGAAGAGCAAGAGAGCGCGGCGCGGGGTTTCTTTTCTTCGGTTCGGCGTTGGACGTTCGGCTTTGGACTTTGGATGTTCGACTTTGGATGTTCGACTTTGGATGTTCGACGTTCGATGTTCGATGTTCGATGTTCGATGTTCGGATTTTTGAGCATGGGGTCTGGGTTCGCTGGCTTGGGGTCTTGGGGTCTAGGGGTCTAGGGGTCTGGGGTCGGTTCGAGGG
>CAIQXC010000193.1 GCA_903875675.1 Akkermansiaceae bacterium | reverse complement strand
CACCGTCATGGCGCACATCAAACCAAGGTACTTCACCGGAATCGGTCATAGAGGTGCGCGCAAACGCCCCCCCCACCGCAGCGGCGATCGTGCCAAGCGTCTTGAGTCCGGCACCGCGGCGAACCTCCGCCGCCAGCGGGGCCAGGTGAGGAAGACCAGCACGAGGTCGCCGCCGTCATCCCACTTGAAACAGAGCGGCTGTTTCTTCTCAGCCTTTTCGAGGATGTCACGGCGCTCGTTGCCCACCGGGCTTACCCATGAGATGCCGGCGTCGAGGCTATATTCCGCGACACTGCGGGGCATGGTGAGGAAGCTTTCGTATTGCTTGAGGCGATACTCAGCCAGCTTGGTGTAGGCCAGATTGTAGCGAGGTTCTCGCGGGTAAAGCGGCCCCTTGGGCACGACGCCGCCACCGCCATCGCTCGGCAATCCCAGCGCCAGCGGCGCTTTGGCCGGGCCGTCCGAGTCGGGTTCCCATAGGAAGGGTCCCATGCCATAATCATTGGGATGCCGGCTGCGGTCAGCTCCTTCGGGGCCGTTGTCGTGCCACCAGTGAAACCCGTCGCCAAACAGATGCCCAATGTAGGTCGCATTCATGACCCACCAGGCGGCCGGCACGATGCGGTTGTAATAGCCCAGCCACCCGCCCTCCATGCGGAGGTATTGGCGGTAGGGTAGATCGTTGTCCGTGCCAAACCACGCGAAGCCGAGAATGGTAGAATCCGCCGGAGTGATGAGCTTGGCATTGATGGTGTCAAAGAGATTACAGTAAATTTGGTAGATGGCCGTGCGGCGGCGGTCGGGAAAAATGTTGGACTTGAGATACCAATCAATCGTGTAGGCCCGGCACACCTCGCGCATCGAGCGCTGGGTGCCGCCCGAGTCGGTGAAGGTTCGGAAGGCAGGTGCAGTGCGTTCTTCCGGGTTCTCGGTCTGGCTGATGAACTGCGGTCGCAGCGGATAAGCTTCGCCCTCATCATAGAACGAATTATTCCATTTGATCGCCCGGTAGTAATCGCCATTCTTGCGCGCGGGCTGCAAGCGGTTCATCTCGGTGAAAAAGTAGTAGTAGTTCCTGAGCACCTTTTCGTCGGGCAGATCGATGCTCCAGTAAGTCGGAGTATTGTGCCAGCCGGGCTGTTTTTCCCAGTCGGTGAAATAGAACGCGAGGGGCGGGACCTGGGACGCGTATCTGGTGAGGTCCTCTTTGCTCAGCGCGGCGAAGCCCTGTTCGCCCATGGCATCGAGCGGGTCGCCCACGGTCAGCAGCATGTTCTCGTGTCCGCCCGGGCCCACTCCGCTCGCCGTGTGGCTAGCTCCGCGGCTCAGGATTTCCTCCCACGTCTGGTCCGCGTTGTAGCGATAGGAGGGCGAGGCTTTGCCCAGGATCGGCTGAAACGGCGGGATGGCCTTGTGCTGCTGGTCGCGCCAGTCTTCAGGATTGAGGGCAAAGGTCGGCGGAATGAACAGCTCGCCCTCCACGCCGAGCGGTCCGGGTTTGATCACCCATTCCATGGCCGTCTCCGCGTCCTTTAAGTCCCACATATCTTTTCCCTCCCGCCAGCGTTTGCACTGAATCTGATAGACTCCGCCGCGCTCCGGCAGTGGATAGCATTGCTCGAGCGAAGGCCCGATGTTCTCCATGTCCACGTAGTAGGCGCGGCGTGGACGCGAGTCCTTGTAGTCGGCTTGCTTGATCTTATCCCGAACGAAGTAGCGCCCGTTCTCCCGGTAAATCTCGATATCCATGAAGCCCGGAAAAGCCTTGGAATATATGACCTTTGCTTCCACGTTCCACACTGGAATCCGGGTCACGGCGGGCGGCGGCGGCGCACCCCCGGCTTTGACGGTGACTTCGCCAAAGGTGGACACGCCAGCCGCATTGTAGGCGCGCACATGGTAGGTGTAGATCGTCCCGTGCGTCACTGTGGTATCCACGTAATTAGTGGCCTTGAGTTCGGCAATTTCCGTAAACTTGGCATTGGTGCCGCTGACCTTTCGCTCTAGCTTGAACCCGGTTTCGTTGCTGGCGCGGTCTGTCCACGACAGGACAATTCGTTGTCCCGAGGGAGAGGAAGCCAACATTCCCCACGGCGCGGCTGGTGGAGTCGGCGCAGGGGCGGCGCTGGTGGCAAGGCAGCACAGACCTACAGAGAACATCATCGCTTTTGTAATTTGCATATATCTGGTTTGTGGATTTCACTGCTTGGGTCTTGATCATACCTCTGAGGAGTGCCTTTTTTTGGATTTCGTGACGCCCGGGCCAGGTCGAGAACGGGTTTGTCGCAGATGGCGCGCAGGGGCATCATCCGACCCGGCAACCTCGACACGCCGGGTTCCAAACAGTGGCAGCGCGGCGAGCGCCGCGGCGGACCGAATGCAGCGACAGCGTTTGATGGTGGTGCGATTCGCCCGCGAGCGGGGTCAGGTAACTTCGGCAGATCGGTTGCTTGGACGGCTTCGATCGCAAAAGGGGCGCGATTCGTCGGGACGCAAGTGACCCGCTCCAGAGTCACTCGGTTTCCTTCTTTGGCCCGCAAAACTGGCTGTTTGCCGTTATTCTGGAGGGTTACATTTTTCAAGGTGAGACTGCCGAAGCGGGTTAGCTTCAATAATTCTTGATCGGAACTTCCCTCCCGCATTGCGATGGTGACGTCCTCCATGGTGAGTACGAAGGAACGGGCTCCGTCGCCTAACACGCGCAGCGGCATTTCGATGCCGGTTGCCTTGACATTGTGGAAGCGGATGCGTTTTGCCGGTTGGCCGGTTTGCCACAACCCTCGCTCGAAATCATAGCCATAAACGACATCGGCATTTTCGATAGAGACATCCTCAATGACCCAATGATCACTGGGCAGTTTGGGATTGCGGTCCTTGGGCGCGAAATGCACGAACGCGGCAAGCATATTGGTGCGATTGCTGATCCGGTGCTGGAACTCGCCGGGTCCCCACAGGTGGCACTTTTTCACGAGCAGGTTGAAGCAGCCAAAGCGAAAACCGTTGCACGAGGAATTGATCTTGCAGCCGGTGATTTCGAAGTCTTGGTTGTCACAACCCGCGATCGAATCGTCGCCGGTCCGGAAGTCGCAGTCGCGGATCGCAAAACGTTGGCAGGCCTGCGCATGAACGCCGTCGTGGCCGCCTCGCACAACAACTTTCTCGATGCGGGCACCCGTGCAATCACGCAGCAGCATGGCGTAGTTCGCCGCGCGGGTAATCGTGATCCCCTCGATCACAACATCGCGGCAGTTGGTTAGAAAAATGGCGTGAGGCCCGCGGAATCCTTCCTCGCCTTTCGGGTTCCGGCAATCCACTCCATCCACCACTCCGGGGCCCTCAATGCAGACTCCATTGAGGTTCTCGCCGTGTAGAATTGCGTCGTTCCAAGCGGTGCCGCTGCCGTAGTCCGCAGGGTTCGCACTACCTTCCAGGACGGCACCGGCTTCGAAACGCAAGTGGACCTTGTCTTTGAGTCGCAAACCGCCGACGAGGAAGCGTCCTTTCGGCACGCGCACGGTTCCGCCGCCAGCCGCAGAACACGCGTCGATCGCTGCCTGGATCGCAGCGGTGTCGGGTGCTGCGTCATCCGGAGTGGCACCGTGCGAGGTCACTGGAAATTCACGCCTAACAGGTTCAGCCGCCGGTAGCGAGGTGCTCCCGACAATGATCATCAGGACGGCGACACATGAAGGTGGAGTTTTCATCTTGGATCAGTTGTTCCGGACCATGCCAAGGAAGACGATCTCCACGCGAATTGGAAACGTTTCAATGCCTGTAGTCCTTTCGTTCATACCGGTCTGCGAATCACGGAGTCAGGCGACCGAGCGACGGGCGGTAAATGCGCAGTGCGCGAATCGGCGGTTTGTCACCACCGGAAACTTCAATTACATGGCGGCCGTTGGGCAGACCGTGTGCGACGGTGACCACGGATTCAATGCCAGGTCCCGGCTGGGGTGGAGCGATGATCTGGTCGGCGAATTGCGGTTCGACCTTCCACTTCACCGTGAACGACTCGGGAACCGGCTTGATTCCAGCCAGCGACAGCGCGTAGGCGACGTTCCACGCATCCGGCTCGATGACCACGCGGCCGGAGCGTGATACGAAGCGTTCCTCGCTGCGGCCTTCCCCGTCCGGCCCCGTGAGCGAACCCACGAGGCTAAACCGGAAGCGTTTCTCATCGGTCGACTCAAGAGTCACTTCCATCGTCCAATCCTCGATCAACATCGGTTGCTCGGCACGAATTGGCGCGATCACCGGCCACTTGACCGGCCACTTCCCTGCAGGAGTTGTCAGGGCTCGCGTGAACCCGTAGAGTTCCTTCCACTCGGCCGGCTTGCGCCCGTCGATGAGCACGGTGGCGGGATCGGCAGTCGCCGGATCGCAGACCACATCGACCCGGCTGCCTTCAAACTCAACGCGCAGTCGTCCGCCTTCCCATCGCGCGTCGCCTCCCACTTTCAAAGTCTTCACCCATTCCTCGGCGGCTGAGGGTCGCAGGGTCGGATCATACTTCAGCCACGCATTCACGCACTGTGCCATCAACCACTCGCCGTGGGCGTTGAGGTGGACGTTGTCGCTCAGCAGGGCTTTCGGCTCCAGGTGATGCGTGGTCAGGTAAGACTTCCACACGGCGCGTTGGTCGCAAAGCTCGGCACCATATTTCCGCGCCATGGCTGGCAGCCAGTGGTGGTTCATGAATGCATCCCAATGGTGACCTGCGGGCGGCAGCTTCGCAGGGTCCGTTTCTTCGGTAAGATCGGCCGGCTTTGTCACGTGGTCGTTTTGGATCAGGATTTCCGCGGTGGTGCGTTCGCGGATGCGGCGGATGATGTCCTCGTATTTATGGTGCGCGCCATAAACGTGGAAAATCAGCAAGTCGGGCTGGAACGGATACAGGTCGGTCTCCGCCGTCTTTACCAGCATCTGCGACGCAAATCCGCCGAGCGCGCGATTCTCAATGATGAGGTTCGCGTGCGGGAAACGCTGCCGCAAATCGTCCGCTACGAACTGCGACCACTTCTGCTCGGTGATGCTCTGGCCGTAGAAGAGGATGCGCACCGTGTTGCGCCGCTCGGGCGTGCTCGTGGCCAGCAGGCGCATCGTGCGTTGGAGGTTGCGCCCCCAGCCGCCCGTGTCAGGGAACTTCACTGGCGGATAGGGGGCCGCCTCCCCGGCGAAGGCGTGGAGACACTCAAGCGTCATCCACGCGCCCGCCAATAGGGCGTGCATGCATCTCAGGGAGGAAGGGAAGAATTTCATGTTCATAAGGTGATTTCAGGACGCGCTGGTTGTCTTGTGCCGGCGGGTCATTGGGCATTGACCGCAGTTACGGCCACCAGCGCCGGCACGCCGCGGTCCTTGTCTTTGCCATACAGCAAGTCCACGGAGGTGATCTCGACTCCAGGGCGCGGGTTGTTCCATTGCTTGGCATAGACCACGGCGCTTTCATCCGCGCCCTCGAACTTGGCGGCCCAGGCGATTTGCGCGCCGGGAATGGCCTTGGGTTCGTGTTGGGCGAAATGGTCCACATCGACTTCGGCGATGATCGGCAGTACAACCGACTGGCCATCGGCGTAGTGGACGACGTATTGGCATAGCTCGAACTGTTTCTTCTCGTCGCGTTCGCGATCATCCATCCGGCGATCCAGGCGTGCGGTGTGCAGGAAGAACAACGCGTCGGCCTTGGTGCCGATCGGAATGCCGGTGATTTCCTGGGGCAGGTTGCCGAGCACGCCATTGCCGCCAAGCATGAGCACTTGTGGCACGGGCGAGGTGGGCATTTCATAGACGTTGAACTTCACCCCGCCAAAAACGTGGTCGCCGGGCGGCAGCGCTTGCAAGGTGCGACTCTTGTCGCCGAACCACCCGCGCTCGTCCTTGTAGGTCGTGGCCTTGGTGTGGATGTCGATGGGCGTACAGGCCAGGTTGGCGCCGGCAATCACGGTCTTGCCGCCGGCGAAGGGCGCTTTGAGGTTGCGCAGCAAGGCCGCAAGGATGGTGCGTTTTTTGGTCTGATTGACAGGCACCGCCTCGGTGTCCTGGAACTTGAGATTGCACAGCACCACGCCGCCGTTGCCTTTCACGTAGTGGACCATTCCGCCGAGGTTGAGCATCGGCTTGACGGTGGCCCGCCATTCCGGCGAGCGTTGCACTTTGAGGTAAATGTTATCAATGCCCACGAGCGGCCGTTTGGCGGGATCGGACAGCCACGAAACGAGCTGAAGCGTGACCCGGCGGGCTTTCCGCGGCGGATTGACCGCGAATGTCTGCGCGTCGCCAGTCGGCGCGAGGTCATACTCGACGCGGTCCTTGCCGTCGAAAAGGAGCGCGATCTTGGTGGTTGCATTGTAGTTGAGCGACGGGTCGTGCGTGTATTCCACGATTGTTTCCGCCTGCGGCAAATCCAAGTTAATCTGATAGGGCGTGCCGTCCTGCGGATGTTCGAAGTCGATGATCAGCGGCCAGCCGTCAGAGCCGACGAAGCCGTTGACGATGTTGTCGTAGCTGGCGAAATCGCTCTTGGCGAAGGTGGCGAGTTCATCGAGGTCCACCACGTGGCTGAACACGTCGTCCGCCACGAACTCATCGGCGGTCCAGCCGAAGAT
>CAIQXC010000192.1 GCA_903875675.1 Akkermansiaceae bacterium | reverse complement strand
GTGTAGTCGAGGGATTGAACAACAAAGCGCGAGTTGAGCTTGCGCGTAGCTTTGGCCACCGCTCCTTCAACATCCTCAAACTCGTTCTTTATCATACACTTGGGTCACTTCCGGAACCTCCTTCAACACACAAATTCTGCTGACGAGGCAAATGTTTGTTAGGTCTGGAAAAGCATTCCAGATTATACTTTGAAAATTCCGGAGTATTTAGGGACTGGCGAATGCAGCAACCCTAACAATTGAATTCAGGTGGGCGTGAAGGTGGCGTTTCATTCGATCAAGATTGATACTAGTAGGACGGATTGAACTTTCAGAGGATCCAATCGGACCTCCTAACTTCGTCTATCTCCAATCCCGAGGGGTCACGACGAATCAATGACCCTATCATGCATACTCCCGGCTGACTATCCCCTCGAATGAGGGAATCGACACGTCGCCTAGCAAGGAGGACAATTTGCGCTTGCCACCATCCATTAAAAATCGCCTGATGCCACGCCGCTCTCGAACCATGAAGTGGAGCGTCCTTTTCCAACGTATCGTTCGCATGACAAATCATCCGTTTCGTGCCATTTCCCTGCCAGTTCTGGCATTCGCATGGGGAATCACCACGGCTTCCGCCTTGGTCAATCCCAGTCTCCAACCCGCCGATCTTTTCGACCGCTACGAAAAGGTAGTCCTGCTCAAAACCACCGCGTTGGACAACGACAAATCCACGGCGACCCTCGAAATCACCGGCCTAGCCAAAGGGGAATTCCTCGCCAAACAAGTGATTCTAACCGCCACCGGCGATGCCGCCATGGATGCTTTCCGCGCCTTGGCCGTCACTGGCGTCGAGGTAGTCGCCTACGTCGGTGCCAAGGGCCGAGCGGGAGCGGACACCGTGCTTTTCTATCTCGGCGGAGAAGGCCGCTGGCAGAAGGGAACCATGACCGTGCCCGGCGATGCGCACACACCGGCCCGCTGGAATTGGACGGCGGATCTGGACAAGGACATGTATGGCACCTTCAACGGCCACCCCGGCCGCCTAGCGGAATTAATGATTGACCTGTCTAACCACCGAGCATTTTTCCCCGCCCGCCCCTTCGATCAATTCAAGGATGACCAGATCGTCGGCACCTTCGACAAGCCTGTGCGCGGCGTCGCCTTGTATGATTTCAATGGCGACGGCCGACTGGACATCTATGCCGCCAGCGATGCCGGCGGGCGGCTCTATCTCCAACAGGACAATCTCACCTTCACCGATGCCACGCATGAATCCGGCCTTGATGGCATCCGTGGTTGCAGCGTCTCCGTTGCTGACGCGAACCTTGACGGTCGCCCTGACCTGCTCATCGATGGAAAACTCTACCTCCAAGATGCCAATGGGGGCTTCCATCCCTCAGCCGACGTCCCAGCCGACGCCAATCAAAACGTCAAAATGGCCGCCTTCGTCGATCTGAACCACGACGGCTATCCCGACATCGTGATCTCCAAAATCAACGGCGGACTCCACGCTTACCTCAACCCAGGCACCAAACCCGGACCCTACACCGACGCCACCACCGGCCTCGGGCTGGATGCACCGGCTTGCGGCGCTGGCCTGACAGGATTCTTCATTCCCGGCGACTGGGACGGATCCGGCAAAACCACCCTGTTTTACGGTGTCAAAGGCGGACTCCTGCTCGTTTCTAATCCGCAGGGGAAATTCAAACCGTTACCTAGCAAAATTCCCTATGACTTCAGTTCCCTTGGTGAGGATTCGGCCCTCACCGGTGCCGGCTGTTTCGCAGCCACCTGGATGCCGGATAGTCCCGATTATATCTTTGCCCACGATGGTGGCGTCAACATCCTCTCGAAGGTGAACGGCAAACCTTTCGATGGCGGGCAATTCGGCAATGAAATCATCGTCTCCACCTTTGAATGCCTTGCCGCCGCCGCCGAGGATCTCAATGCCGACGGCCGGGTCGATATCTATGCCATCAGCCGCAAAGCAGGCAGCCCTAACGGCTACTATGTCAATCGTGGCCATGGTTCATTCATCGCCAGCCTGCGTTACAAACCCAAATCCATTCCCGGTCCGGCTCACCAACAGGGCGCGCTTGGCGTGGCCATCGGCGATGTGAACGGCGACGGTGCCAACGATATTCTGCTAGGCGGAACCGACGGCAAGCTCACCCTGCTCATCAACGACACCCTCAGCCTCCGCCAACCCAAGGAAAGTTCCACCGCGCAGGAGAAAGTCCTGGAGCAAACCGGCATTGTCAGCGTCCGCGTCGTCGGCCCACGCGGTGTCATCGGTGCCCGGGTCACCCTGCGGGACAAGGATGGGCACACCGTCACCGTGCGTGACATCGGATGCAACGTCGCCACCGGATGTGCGGGTCCTGATACCCTCAACCTGGCCGTGCGACAACCCGGTGAATACAAGCTAACCGTTCGCTATTCCGACGGGTTCACCTGTGACAAGCCCATCACGATCAAACCCAGGGTCCACGCCAGCGTCAGCCTGACCCGCGACGGCAATCCTTGATTCGCCTTCCATGACCCCACTCGCCGTCGTTCCCATTTTTGTGAATGCAGGGGCCGCCATTCTGCCCGCTGTGCTCGCCGGAATTGTTAGCTTGGCCGCCATTCTTTTCAAGCCCCGGGAGTGGCTGCGGATCTGCCGTACCCGGCCCGCTGTGCCGCTAGGCTTGCTTGCCGCCGGGATCCTGCTCTGGCTGACCGTGGGTTGGTTCAGCCGAGCTCCCGCCGCATCCTCGCGCAATAACAATCCCCCCACTGGCGAAACCAACTGGGTCCGTTTCGCCCTCGACCTTCAACAAGCCGAAATCCGTGCCGCCACCCAGCCTGAAGCCAATCAATCTAACACCGAATCAACTGCTCCCAGCCTGCCTAACTACTTCCGTTCGGGTCCTGCCCGGACGGGACATGCCTGTGGTCCATCACCTATCGGATTGCAAGCCCTCTGGGAATATCCCGGCGAGGAAAACGCCATGATGCTGTCCTCGCCCATCGTTTGCGGCAATGCCGTCTATGGTGCCTCCACCGTGCTGGATCCGCCCGGTAGTTATGGGGCCGTCTTCCGCCTCAATGCCGCCTCTGGCGAAGCCGTCTGGTGCACCACCCTCAAAGACCCGCAAACCAAAAAGGATTTCAAGGGATTCTTCAGCTCGCCCGCACTCTCGGCGGATGGCAAATCCCTGCTCATCGGGCAGGGACTGCATCTCGACTTCGAGTCCGAACTCGTCTGCCTTGATACCCAGACCGGAGCCGTTCGCTGGATGATTCCCACTCCACTCCACGTCGAAGGATCACCTGCCATCGAAGGGGACATCGTGGTGGCCGGCGCGGGGGCCGTCGAAAAAGAACCCGAACACAAACCCAAGGGGAACCCTGAGAAAGAAGGCAACCCCGGTTATGTGTTTGCCGCCCGCATTTCCGATGGCAAGCTGTTATGGAAATACCCCGTCATTGATCCCGAAAGCTCGCCAGCAATCATCGATGGCGTGGCCTACATCGGCAGCGGCGTCAATGGCAATGCCGTCTGCGCCCTGCGCATTGCTCCGGATGAGGAACTCAAAACCAAGGGCCTGGATCGCTTGGTTTGGAAAACCACCACTCCTTACCCCGCTACAGGCGCAGTGAGCATCGACGGGGACTTGGTGATCATTGGCTGTGGCAAAGGCGACTTCGTCTTCGCCGCGCCAGATCCCGAAGGACTCGTCCTGGCGCTGGACCGCAGCACCGGCGCCATCCGCTGGAAAACCGTGATCCCCGACGCCGTGCTCGGAGCCATCGCCATCCGCGACGGCAAAGCCATCGTGCCTGTGCGCAACGGCGAAGTCCTCGCACTCGACCTCACCCATAACGGCAGCATCCTCTGGCGCACGCCCCTCGGCGAAAATGCCGCCGTGCTCGCCGCTCCAGCATTTACAGGAAGTTATGTGTATGCCATGAACCAGCGTGGCTACTTGTTTGTCCTGGATGCAACCCATGGCAATGTGATCGAACGCCACTACCTCAATAGTCCTAACAAGCCTGGCGAACAAGGCCTCAGCCTCAGCGCCCCTTTCATCACCGGAGGCAAACTTTTTGTTGGCACGGAAACCGGCGGCCTGCGCGCCTTCACCGGAAAAACCCTGATCGAATGAGCCCTCAACCATCAGATATATCTAACGACGAATTCATCCTGCCGCTCGCCGCCAGCCAGGACGTGCAACTCGTCGGTGGCAAGGCCCTCAACCTGGCCCGCCTGATCACCGCCGGGTTTCCAGTGCCGGGTGGCTTTGTGATCACTACCGCGGCCTATCGGAACGCCCGCGTCCGCCACGCCGGCGATGAAATCCCCTCGAAGCTCGCCCTCGCCATCAGCGACGCCTACCGTGCACTCGGCGAACCTCCTGTGGCCGTTAGATCATCCGCCACCGCCGAGGATATGGCTGGCGCCTCCATGGCCGGCCAATATGAAACCATCCTTGACGTCCGCAGTGCCGACGCGCTGCTCCTCGCCGTGCAGCGTTGCTGGAGTAGCCTCGACAGCCCACGCGTTCGCAGTTATTTGCAGGAACACCACATCGACCCCGCCCATGTCTCGATGGCTGTCGTCGTGCAGGAACTGGTTCACGCCGAAGTCGCCGGCGTGCTTTTCACCGACAATCCTCAGCCGGGCTGTTTGAACGAAATGCTGATAGAAGCGAGTTGGGGTCTGGGCGAGACCGTGGTCAGCGGCGTGGTCCAGCCCGACACTTTGACCCTCGATCAGCGCAGCGGCGTGGTCAAACAGGCGGTCATTGCCGACAAAACCATCCAGTTCGTTCCCGGCAGCTATGAGTCTTCACCGGTTCCCGAGTCCAAGCGCCGCCAACCGTGCCTGGACTCCCGCCAGGTCCATGCACTCTGGCAACTCGGCTGGCGCGTCCGCCGCTATTTCGCTTCGCCCCAGGACACCGAATGGGCCTTCGCCGGAGGTCGTCTCTATCTCCTCCAATCCCGCGCCATCACCACCCTGTCTCATGCCGACTTGCTGCCTGTTTTGCTAGAGGCGGAAAAGAAAATCCTGCTAGATGCCACAGCGGCCGGGCGGGGCACTTGGGCGCGCCACAACCTGGCCGAAACTCTGCCGCAACCCACCCCACTCACCTGGAGCGTCATGCGGCGTTTCATGTCCGGCGCGGGCGGCTTTGGCAACATGTATCGCCTGGCAGGATTCCAGCCCTCAACCAAGGTCGAACAGGATGGATTTCTCGAACTCATTGCCGGGCGCATCTACATGGATCTTTCCCTCGCCTCGGAAATGTTCTTTGCCGGATTCCCGTTTGCTTACGATACTGAGTTGTTAAAATCTCACCCCGACACCGCTCAGAATCCTCCCACCCTGCCCACGGGAAGCCTGATCGGGAAAATCCGTTGCCGCCGCCGCCTCACCGCCGTCAATCGAACACTGGAAAAACTTGCCGCAAAATTTGTCACCCGACTCGAAAGCGAAATCATCCCGGTCTTCACAGCGTGGGTGGCAAGCGAACAAGTTCGTGATTTGGCGGCCATGACTCGTCACGAGTTGATGGAACTCTGGGATCTGCGGGAACGCCGCATCATGGACGAATTCGCCCCTCTGTCACTTCTGCCAAGCCTGCTCTGCGTCCATGCGCTGGGCCGCCTCAAGGAATTTGTCGCAGTCCATTTTCATGATGAGGAACCAGAGGCTCTGGTCAATTTGTTAGCTGGTGCCGCGATGCCCGACCTCACGCTTGCCGCCACCGCCGAGCTTCACGCCATCGCCCAGGCCAAGGGTTCGCGGGAAGACTGGCTGCGGATATACGGTCACCGAGCGCCTGATGAGTTCGACCTCGCCACCGCACGCTGGCATGAACGGCCTGCTGCGCTGGATGCCCTCATCGCCTCACTCAAGGGAGGTCCGTCACCTCATACACTTCACCACCGCAGGGCTGAAGCCGCTCAACAGCGCATCCTGGAACTTTCAGCCACCCTTTCAGCCACCCTTTCAGCCACCCTTTCCGCCCGCGACCTTGCGGCGTTCCGCGAGCATCTAGCAAAAGTCCACCACCATCTTCCATGGCGGGAGAATGGCAAGCACCATCTGATGCTCGGTTACCAACTCCTTCGTGACGTCGCGCTCGAAGCCGGTCGGCGCTTGGCGATTGACGAAAGCGCCGATGTGTTTCTGCTCACGCTGCCGGAACTGCGCACGTCCATGAGCAACGGGTTCGCACCACTGCAAAGGCTTGCCGAGCGGCGCGCCGAACGGGCCGCGCTGGCACCTCTCAATCTTCCCGCCGTCATTGACAGCAATTCTATCAACCACCTGGGTGAATCCCCTGCCCCGGAGCCCGGCTTCCGTCCTAACGCCTTCGCCATCTCCCCTGGCCTAGCCACCGGACCGGTCCGCATCGTGTTCAAGCCAGAGGACTTCCAAGCCACGGCCCCGGGCTATGTCCTCGTCTGCCCCAGCACCGATCCGAGTTGGACTCCGCTGTTTGTCCAAGCCGCAGCGGTTATCATGGAACGGGGCGGATCCCTCTCGCACGGTGCCGTCGTCGCCCGCGAAATCGGCATCCCTGCCGTCGTGCTTGAAGGAGCCACCCGCAGCTATACCGAGGGCGAAATTCTCACCGTGGACGGCAGAATCGGCGCGGTCCGCCGCGAGGGCGAAACCGACAATCCCATACCTAGCGAAACCAACCCGCTCGACACCCGAGTCCCCCCGGCACAACTTCCTCCGCCGCCTTCCCCCAAGGACCGGCGTACCGCCCGCCTGCGCAACATCGCCCTCATTTTTTGGGCGATCTTTCTCGCCGCTGTCTTTCTGCTGCCACCCGCGTGGCTGAAATTGCCGTGCTTCCGTCTCCTCGACGCCCTGTTGCTGCCTGCCGTGGATCTCATCGGACGTCCGGCCCTCGTTGCGATCATGGCTATCTTCCTCGGCTTCTACAGCATGCTCGGCCAGCGTTTGCTCACCGACAATTCGCGACTCCTGTTAGCCAAGGCTCGGGCCGTCTGCCTCCGCCGTGAAGCCCGGACTTTGCCGCCGGATTGCCCGCGCCGCCGCGCCCTGTTAGCCGCCGCCGCGCCCGTTCAGACCCGGGTTGCCGCAGCTGCATCGGTTCCGCTCTGTTTGATTTTGGGACCCATGGTGCTTTCCTTCCTCTGGCTGCCGGAACGGGTGGATCCCAGCAATTGGAATCCAACACCCGGCACCACCGTATATGTCACCGCGCTGGTTGCGGGCGATCACCTTGGCCCGGTCACCCTCAGCGCCGCCGCACCACTCGTCATCGATGACCAAACCCCTGCCGCCCAGACGCTGCCACCCATCCGATCCATCCTCGAGCGGCAACTCTCGCGCTGGCGTCAAGCCGGGCAACCCTCGCCCGACCTGCCATGGGAACTGCGCGAAGCCGCCCGAGTCACCCGCGATCATACCCTGGCCAGCTTGGACGCGTTCCTGAAACAACCCATCCCCGCCCAGACCATCGCGTGGACCGTCCAGTCCCCGAAGAACCAGCCGGGACGATTTCCTATCAGGCTGTGCGCGGATGGGGCAACCCCGGTCAGTACCTTCATTGTGTTAGGAAACCGGCAGGGTCCCGAGCCGAAAGTGGATTTTCAGAATGGCAAAGGTCTCGTGCAGGGAATGATTCTCACCGATCTCGCCCAGCCCATTCAAAACATCAAGGTTCTATATGCTTCACTGAGAACCAGAGACAAAGATCTCTTCTGGAAACCCGCGGATCACATCCATGTCCTCCTGGGCAGCCCGATCTGGCTCACCCCCTGGCTCATCGTTTACCTGCTCGCCTATATCCCCGCCATGTTCCTGGCTAAATGGCTGTTGCGGGTCCCCTAGAGCCCTTGAAAAGCCAAAGTTGCTGTCGTTAGCTCTACTCTGTCATTTGGGTGAGATCTCATCTGGCCAGAGTGGTGGGCGGGTGGCTCGGGTCTTGATTCTTCGTCGGACCGGGTCTTTCAGGCGTTTTTCTATTCGTTGCTCCAACATGTGGCGGAGCTCTTTCTCATCCGGCGGACCTTGACCGCGCCGGGGCAGCAGATGCTCCAAAATGAAGGTGATGTCGCCACTGGTGATGTTGATGGGGCCTTCCGGGGTGGCGGGTGCCGGAGTGTGCATGCGCTCCTGGGTCAGG
>CAIQXC010000191.1 GCA_903875675.1 Akkermansiaceae bacterium | reverse complement strand
CGCCAGAGGTAGCTCAGAAAGGCCCGTTTGAGGCCGGCTAGCTTAAGGATCGGGAAAGCTGGCATCGAGGCGAGAAACAGCGGCAGGAGGAGACCCCGCCAAGGTTCTCGGCGGATCACGTGATGGCGGAACAACAACTGGGTATCCCACGCAAGAAGCGTGCCATCAAGGTCAAAAAGAGCGATGCCGGGCGGCGGGTCCGATGATAGAACGGCATGCATTGGCGGCGCGATCAAATGGGCTTGGCAACCGGTTCAGTTGAGCCGGTTAGGGAGGGTTTGGCTTGCAATGCGGGCAGCTGGGCAGCTCATTGGCGGCGGGCTGGGGAGCGGATGGATTGCCATACCAAGTCGCAGGAAGCGTGCTCTGCAGCCGCCATGCAAGCAGCAGAGCGGTGGCGAAGGCCAGCCCCCGGCGAAGTCGGTTCATCGCCAGCGGCGTGAGTCGCGCCCGGAGCCGGTGGAATTGCTGCTGGGCGATCCATAGCAATGGAACGGTACCAAGGCCAAAAGCGAGCGTAAACTCAGCACCCTTTGCGGCGGATCCAGTGAGCAGCGAGACCCCAAAAATCATATAGAGGGGCCCGCATGGGAGAATGGGCGTGAGCAAGCCCATCGCGATGGCCGCGCCATAAGCCGAATACCTGCCGGTTTTAAAACGGGCACGGGCGGTGAGGCGGTTCAAGAACGCTGGGCGCGGAACTCGCTTATCTAGGCCCAAGGCCATCATCAGCAACACCAAAATCATGATCCACGGCAGAATCACTGCAGGAGATCCAAAATACCATTTGAGCGGCTGCTGGCCGATTGCGCCACAGATGGCACCAATCGTGGCGTAGGACGTGAGCCGCATGCCATGATACAAAGAGGCGGCAGCCAGCCGTTGGCCCTCTGATTTAGCCAAGGTGCCCAGGCCACAGGCAATCGGTCCACACATGCCTACACAGTGGAAACTGGTGGCCAGCCCGGCGACCAGCGCGGCGGTGGTGGTTTGAATTTCGTTCATTGATGGTGAGAGGGCGGGGCCACTTCAAATTCTTGAATCGGGTTGCGGGCGGCGACGAGAATGAGGGCTGCCCAAGAGGCGATGAGTAGCACAAAGGCGAGCACCACGTAGATCCACGGGTGGCGCGACATGAAGCGGAAGAAATCTCTCATGGCAAACGACTTCAGCGGGGCGCTGGCGTCACGGAGTTAGGATTGGGGCCTAGAAAACGGGTGGATTTTTTCAGGGTGACGTTGCCGGGCTCGGCACGGATTTGCACGGAGACGTCGCCCGTTCCTTTATAGTTGGCGAGCGGGGCGAAGATCACGCAGGTGCGGGTGAGTTCGCCGAGCGGCTCGATGGTGAACCGTTGCTCGCCGCCACTGAGCTGATAGCCTTCGGGCACGTCAGAGGCGAGGCTGACGGTGATGGTTGCAGGTTGATTGCGTTTGTTTTGCACGCGCAGCAAATAAATGTTGCTCACCGCGTTGGCATCACTGGAAAAACCCACTCCGCCAACCCGCGACAACGTGGCTGAGTAGGGCGTCATCTTGATCCAAGCCACCACGCCCAGCGCCAATAAGCCGAGCAGCGCCAGCACCGAGTAGGCATAGATGCGCGGACGCAGAATGCGCTTGGGCTGTGAGTCGAAGCCATTTTGCGAATCATAGCGGATCAGGCCGGTGGGGCGTCCCAGTTTGGTCATGATATCATCGCAGGCGTCGATGCATGCGGTGCAGCCGATGCATTCGAGTTGCAAGCCATTGCGGATGTCGATGCCGGTGGGGCACACTTGGATGCAACGGTGGCAATCGACGCAAGCGCCCGTGGTACGGCCTGCCGCGCCGCGGGGTTCGCCGCGCTTGTCATCGTAGCCGACGATGACTGTGTCGCTATCGGTCAAGGCGCTTTGGAGGCGGCCGTAGGGGCACATGATGATGCAGAATTGCTCACGGAAGTAGCCGAAGCAGAACCAGAGGACGAGGGTGAGAAAGAGCACGATGCCGAAGGCGGTGGCATGTTGCAGGGGGCTTTCGTGCATGAATCCGTAGAGCCGGGGCAGGGACACGAAGTACGAGAGGAACACGTGGGCGATGAGCGCGGCGATTCCGGCAAAGAGCAGGTGTTTGACGCCACGCTTGAGGATTTTGGCAGGCGTCCAGGGTGCGGCGTCGAGTTTGCGGCGGGCCGGCGCATCGCCCTCGATCCAGCGCTCAATGCGCCGATAGACGTGATCCAAAAACACCGTGTACGGGCAGGCCCAACCGCACCAGACGCGGCCCAGCAGCGAGGTGATGAAAAACAGCGCAAAACCCATCCCCGTGACCGCAAAAAACATCACCCACATATCCTGAGGGACCAAGGTGAGCCCGAACAAATGGAACAGGCGGTTTTCGACATCGAGAAACACGGCCGGGTAGCCATTGATGGGAATCCACGGCAAAACCAAAAAGACCCCGATGAGGAGCCAGCCAAACAGACGTCTGACCCGGGTCCAAAAACCACTCACATCCCCCGGATGGAGGAAATAACGCGATCCATCGTCATTGATGGTGGTTAGGGAAGAGAGATTCGGTGATGACGGACTAGACATAGTGCAGTTCGACGGCCTTGGCCTCGATGGCGGCAACGTTATCCAACAATTCCTGAATGGGATCCCAGCGGCCGGAGACGAGAGCTTCCCTGGCGGATTCCGGCATGGTCACCGGAAAGTCCAGTCCCCCGGAGCTGCGAGCACGCAACGCCTCCACGTCGATGGTCACCAGAATGAGCGGATCGGCCTCAATCTGCTCACGCAAGGAGGCCAGATCCGCCGCACTGGCAATCACGCAGGGCATGGCGAGGGTGGTCGAGTTGCCGAAGAAAATCTCGGCGAAGGATTCGGCGATGACGCCGTTGAAGCCGTATTTACGAAGTGACTGGGGCGCGTGTTCACGCGACGAACCACAACCAAAATTCAGTCCGGCGACCAGGATCGAGGCACCGGCGAAGCGCGGGTCGTTGAGCGGATGGGCCGTCCGTTGGCCATGTTCGTCAAAGCGCACGTCATAAAAGGCGAACTCGCCGAGGCCATCGAAGGTGATGCATTTCATGAAGCGGGCCGGAATGATGCGGTCGGTATCGATGTCCGCACCGGGAATATAAACGGCACGACCGGAAACTTGGTTGACGGGAGCTAGGGCCATGGGGGGTATCGATTTAGAATTTAAGAAGGAAGGAATTTTTGAAATTTCTCTCAGCCGTCCTCGCGGTTAATGAGGTACCACGGGCGTTGGACGTCGGGAGGGAACGGGGCGGATTGATAAAAGGCGGCCAGCGGGGCCTCGAAAGTGATCGACTCGAGGTGCACGATGGATTCGGGCTGGGTGAAGATATGGCGTTTCCAGCGATCAGAACGGCGATAGATGACGAGTTCCGGCCAGTCTTGTTCGATAAGCACGATTTCCTCGATGCTGGCGAGGCGCTTGTAGGTGGCGAGTTTGTCGCCGCGGTCGTTGCGTGAGGTGAATGGTGAGAGCACCTCGATGACAAGTTTGGGGTGGCGCACCACATGGCTATCGTCATCGGCGGGCTCGCAGGTAACGAACACATCGGGATAGTAGAACGCCTCGCCGAGATCATCGCTGATTTGCACTTTTACACTTTCGATGAACGTGCGGCAAGGGCCGCCGTGCAGGTGTTGCTTGATGCGGGCTGCGGTTTCGAGGCAGATGGCATTGTGGCGCAGACTGGCACCGGACATCGCGTAGATGCGCCCATCGACGAATTCGTGACGCATTTCAGAACGCGGTTCACCTTCGAGATACTCGGCGGCGGTGATCGGCAGTTTTCGTGCGGCGCTGGGGCTCATGGCGGTGATATGTTAGGCTTCGACCAATTTTATTTCATGGCAAAGACCTCTCTGGCATCGGCGATGGAGCCACGGATGGCGGCGGCGGCGACCATCAACGGCGACATGAGCACGGTGCGACCCGTGGACGATCCTTGGCGGCCTTTAAAGTTGCGGTTTGAGGAGGAGGCGCAAAGTTGGTCGCCGACGAGTTTGTCAGGATTCATCGCCAGGCACATGGAGCAACCGGCATCGCGCCACTCAAATCCCGCATCGCGGAAAATTTGTGGCAAACCTTCGTTTTCGCATTGGATGGCGACGATTTGGGATCCGGGCACGGCCAGAGCGGTGACGCCTGGAGCGACCTTGTGGCCGGACAGGTATTTGGCCACCTCGCGGAAGTCAGAGAGGCGGCCGTTGGTGCACGAACCGATGAAGGCGACGTCAATAGGCACGCCTTTGATTGGGGAGCCGGCCGGGATTTTCATGTAGGCGAGGGCTTCCACAATGCTGTCCCTGGCGATCTGGGTGGCTGCCGTCGCGGGATCCGGGACACTTTCGGAAATGGCTATCCCTTGGTCCGGGGAAATCCCCCATGTCACCGTCGGCTCGATGCTTGCCGCATCGATGCTCACCAAATCGTCGTAAACGGCGTCCGCATCGGAGGCAAATGCCAGCCAGCGGTCGGCGGTCGCAGCGAAGTCACTCATATCGACGTAGGGTCGGCCGCGGAGGTACTCCACGGTTTTAGCATCAGGATTGATATAACCGCAGCGAGCGCCGCCCTCGATGGACATGTTGCACACGGTCATGCGTTCTTCGACGGACATGCGCTCAAACACGTCGCCGGCGTACTCATAGGCATAGCCGATGCCGCCACGGGCACCTAGCAGACGGATGATGTGGAGGATCACATCCTTGGCGTAAACTCCCGGGGCGAGGTGGCCATTGACCTCGATGCGGCGCACTTTGAGGGCCTCAAGCGCCAGGGTTTGCGAGGCTAGCACGTCGCGCACCTGGGTGGTGCCAATGCCAAAGGCAATCGCCCCGAAGGCACCGTGGGTGGCCGTGTGGGAATCGCCGCAGGCAATCGTGGTGCCGGGCTGGGTGATCCCCTGCTCCGGACCAACCACATGCACGATGCCTTGCTTGCCACTGGCCAGATCAAAATAGGTGATGCCGAAATCATCCACATTTTCACGCAGCGCCGTCATCATGGCCACAGCGAGCGGATCTTGAGGCGCGTCTTGATCGACCGTTGGAACGATGTGGTCCACGGTGGCGAAGGTACGCTGGGGGAATTTCACCTGCAGACCCAAGTCGCGGAGCATGCCAAAGGCCTGCGGCGAGGTGACCTCGTGGATGAGGTGGGTGCCGATGAAAAGTTGTGTGCGGCCGTCGGCGAGAGTGCCAACTCGGTGGGATTCCCAGACTTTTTGGAAGAGGCTTTTGCCCATGGTGCTTGGCTCGCCGAGGTTTGCGGGCGAGCGCCGGGACCATGAAGCGGCTCTGCCGAATTGTCAAAGCCACATCCGCAGGAGTGGCGAAAAGTTGCCCGCCGGGTGCGGAATTAGCCGTAGCCGAGAAGAAAAAAGAATTTTGTGACGAGCCATCCAAGGGCGACGAACCCGATAACGATACCGAGGATCTTCAACCATTTTCTGGAAGGTCCGGTGTTTTCAACGCCGCCGTCGATCCATTGATCCCACGACGAGCGGCGGGCTTTCGGGTTATAGTAATGCCGGACACCGCCCTTATAGCGGGGGGCGTGGGAGGATGGGGATAAGCGTCTCACGGCAGATGATGGGTTTCCGGTATGACATGCGGCCCAAGCTAGCCCGAGAACGAATGACCGCCTCGACCGCTACGCTCATACAAAACAAGCCTCCCGTGGGTCGGGAGGCTGCCAGTGGATTTTTAAAGCCGGATGCTTGAAATTACTTTTCGGGGTGTACTTTTGGCACGGCTGGCACATCGCCGGTGACCGGCGGGGCAGCTTCAATTTCTTTGAATTTTGGGAGCGCATGCAGGCGTGGTGCAGCGGATTCACCGGTGCAGCAGCAGGAAATGGAAATGAAGGCAACGGCGGATGCGCAAAGGGCAAGGAGGGGTCGGATCATGGGTCAAGCTATGGTTGGTAAACTACGGATGGGGGGAGAGGGAGCGTTCTGCTCAGTAGCGGCAGCGACAAAATGCCTTCGCCGAGCAAGCAGAACTAAGAAACTATTATTTGGAGGGCTTCACGTACACGTGCTTCGGCGGCGTTGGAGCGTCCTTCGCACAGCAGGAAACGGAGATGACGGAACCAGTGGCCATGGCGGCAAGAACGGCGATTTTAACAAATTTCATCATGGGATAGGGTATGGATTGGAGTTGTTTTTCCTGCATGCCAGTCATGCGGGCTGGCAAGATGGTAATGATCCGCAGCCCCTCTGCAAGGGAAAATACAAGAAGCTTGCCCGCCGCCAGCGCAAATCGTCGCTTGGGCATTGACGGGTCGCGCATTTTACTGCACTCTCCGCTTGGAACCTTTCATTCGGAACCAACCCCATCCCACCTCATCACCATGATTCGTCGTTTTCTTACCACCGCAATGGCTGCTGTTTTCGCCTGTGGTTTCGCCACCGCCGCCCCGGACAGCAAGCTCAAGATCGCCACTGTTGATATGCAGGAGCTCTTTAAGCAATACTATCGGACCAACGAGGCGCAAAAGCAGATCAACGTGGAGCGTGCCCGCATTCAGAAGGACAACAACGAACGGATGGCTAAGATCCGGGACATTGAAACCTCACTGGGCAACCTGCGCAAGCAACTGGAAGACCCTGCCATCAACGACTCGAGGAAGCAGGCGCTGTTCAAGGACTCGCAGGTACAGAACCAAGAGGGGATTGCCCTGGACCGCGAGCGCCGCGAGTTCCTCCAACGCCGGAACCAGCTGCTCAACGAGAAGATGCAGCAACGCATGAAGGGCATCCTCGAGGAAATCCGCAAATTGGTCGAAGAGCATGCCAAGGCGGAGGATTTTGATTACGTTTTTGACAAGTCGGGCGTGAGTCTCTCGCAGGTGCCGTTCCTCCTCTACACCAAGGATGCGACGGACATCACCACCTCACTGCTCAAGGGTTTAAACAAGGATGCGCCGGCTGATTCATTGCGCACCGATAGCGATCCCGCTCCTGAGTTGCCCTCACCCGCGCCCTCCGGCGGCACACCTTGAGTTTTCACTTGCCTGCAGCCTCTCATCCCACCTTTCCTGCGGTGGCTTTCGCACTCACGCTTTCCGAGCTCGCCCGATTGGTCGATGGTGACATCGTCCGCAGCGGGCTTGATGGACCCCTCACCGGCATGGCATCGCTGGATGCGGCCGGCCCGCATGATATCAGTTTTCTAGGCAACGACAAGTATCACGGCCAGTTCTTAGTCACTCAAGCAGCGGCGGTGATCGTGCCGCGTGGAGAGACTGCTGGCCCGCCCTCCACCGGTTTGGTGGCCGTTGACAACCCGTCCTTGGCGTTTTCCGATGTAATCCGGTATTTTTCCGCCAAGGTGGCGGCGTTTGCTCCCGGTGTTCACCCTCAGGCGGCAGTGGATCCGAGCGCCGTGCTGGATCCGGGCACCGTGCGGATTCACGCGGGAGCAGTCGTCATGGCGGGAGCCCGCCTCGGTGACGGTTGCGAAATTGGCCCCAACTGTGTGATTGGCGAGCAGGTCGTGCTCGGGCAAAATTGCCGGATCATGGCCAACGTAACGGTCCGCGAACGCTGCGTTCTGGGCGACCGCGTCATTCTCCAACCCGGTTGCGTGATCGGTGCTGATGGCTTTGGCTATGAGTTTCACGAAGGTCGCCACACGAAGGTCGATCAGGTCGGCATCGTCGAAATCGGCGATGACGTGGAAGTCGGTGCCAACACGACCATCGACCGCGCCCGCTTCGGCAAGACCATGATCGGGGAAGGCACCAAAATCGACAACCTCGTCCAGATCGGCCACAATGTGATTATCGGCAAGCACTGCCTCATCGTCTCTCTCACCGGTATTTCCGGCAGCACCCAACTTGGCAACTACGTCACGGTGGCCGGCCAGGTCGGCATTGTCGGCCATGTGACCATCGGTGACAATACGATCCTGACCGCTCGCACCGGCGTCTCTGTGAGTATTGAGGGTGGCCAGACATACGGGGGCAAGCCGGCCATGCCGATGCGTGAGCAACTGAAGTTGGAGGTGCTCGTGCGCCGCCTGCCCAAGCTTGTCGAACGAGTCAAGGCCCTGGAAAACGCTGCCTTACAGAACCGCTGACGGCAAGAAACCATCGGATCCGCAGGGATTCCCGGGCCTGGTGGGCGGGGACGCCCACCCTCCTTGAGGCAAGAAATCATCGGATCCGCCGGGATTCCCGGGGCCTGGTGGGCGGGGACGCCCACCCTCCTTGAGGCAAGAAACCATCGCATCCGCAGG
>CAIQXC010000190.1 GCA_903875675.1 Akkermansiaceae bacterium | reverse complement strand
GATGGTCCCAGGGTAATTGCCGCTGCCCAAACTCCCTGATCCGGCAAACTTGTAAGGGGAGTTTCCGTCAAAGCCGCGTTCATACCGTTCGCCTCCGACCACCAAGTAGCCCGTCCCTACGTTTGAAGCCGCCGTCACGGTGATTGGTCCGGTGAACGTATTGACCGCGATAAGATTGACATAGGTATTGCCAGCCGACTGAACGTTATGAGCAATTTGAAGCCCGATGGCACCACTGCTGCCATCAGGGATTGACGTCGTGAAGTTAACGGCCTCACGGTCACCATTCCCCCCATAGCCTGTCGTTATAGCAAGCGTCTGTGCACCGCTCGCGGTGGCTGTAATCTGACCATTGAAGTTCCAGTACGTGTCGTTGTCATTGAACTTCAGGTTGATCGTGCCGGAGTTGCCACCGAATATGATCTCATTGTCGAAGTTCCACCCGGCATTGGCGCTGCCTGCGGGACTGCTGTTTTGATCGGGACTGCACTGGATCGTCGAACCGTCCTCCATCGTCACCGCGCCCGCAGCGGCAAAGAAATTGGCTAGAGGATCGCCTGTTATGTCCTGAGTCGCGCCGTTTGCAAGGGTCGTCTGGGCACTCGATTGCCCGGGCATAAACAGCGCCCCCAGCGCTGCCGCCAGGGTGATGTGTCTCAGCGAGACGCTAGTTCGTATAATTAGGTTCAGGATTTTCATGGATTTACTTTTGTCTGGTTTCGCAGGTTTGGATGCTTGTGGATAGGTGTGTTCTTTGCGGTTTATGGTTATGATGCTTCAACTTGGAGATACCTGTTCCAAATTGGATATTCCGAAAAAGCCGGGATCAGCTCCTTGGAATTGCCTCAATGGGTTTGGCAAATACAAGCGATAATCCATGTACTAAATATCGGCCGGGGGGGGGCGCAAGAAAAATCATCCGAATTCAACAAGTTTTTTTTCGTAATCCCATCAAATACTTAATTCGATCCGCACACATACTGAGTGAGGCATCTGAGATGGACTGATAGCGGCGTGTCTATGACGGCCGCAGAGCGAAAGCCCTCCATGAGCAGAGACGGTCACAGACCGCCTCTACAGCGCGGCCCATGAGGTGGATTGTAGCCGCAGCTCTTGGCGTGCGGCTGCCGCAGCTTACTGACAAGCTCAGTAAGCCTGATGTTCTGGACTTGATTTTGTGGAAGGCAGGCCCTGAAATGGTGGCTGTTCCTGAGCCGCCCCTTCCAACAGAGAAACCATTAGAACAATAGAAAGACACGACCATGGCCAACCCGACGACGATTTTTCGCGATGTAGCAGCCCTTGCCGATGTGATTGCCGGATTCAAGACCGAGGCCGCCGCCGCCCATCCGCGAGTCTCCGGCCTGTGCGGATTTGACGGCTTCATTGACACCTTCGTGCGCTTGCAGACGCCGGCCTCGATGGCCGAGTTTGGCCCCAAGGTGGCCGCTGCGGCGGGCATTGCCGCGTCCTATCCGGCGCGGCATTTGGGCGACAAATTTGGGGGCAACGGTCCGCTGTTTGCGGCGGCGATGCACGACATCCATGGCGGGGCGATTGACGTCACATACATCGGGGCGATGGGAGCCGGCGAGGTGCTGCCGATCTATCAGGAGGCACTGGGCGGCAAGCTCAAACGGCTCTACACGCTGGCCCCCCCGGCGCACACCACTTGTCTTGAATTCACTGACGGCAAGGTGATGCTATGCGACATGGCCGCCTGCGGACAAGTGACATGGGAGCGCTTGCTGGAATGCGTCGGTTCGGCCGCGCTCGACGAAGAGCTCAAGGCCGCCAGCTTCATCAGCGCGGTCAACTGGGGCAAGCTGCCCCATGCCGGCACCATCTGGAGCCAACTGGCGCAGCGCCTGGTCGACCTCGGTGTGCCCGCAAAGAAGGTGGTGTTTTTCATGGATTTGGCGGAGTTTGAGACACGGCCGGTGGCCGACCGCGAAGACCTGCTAGCCCGCTTGGGCCCGATCACCCGGCAGTGCCGCACGATGCTGAGTTTCAACTTGAAAGAGGCATGGCAAATGGGCGAAGTCTTCGGCTTGGCCTATCACGGACGCATGGACGCGGACGCAGTCGCCGAACTCGCCGGCCTGCTGCGCTCGCGCATCGCGGTGGACCGGGTGATCATCCACCCGAACGACGGGGCCGCCTGCGCCAGCGCCAGCGGCACGGTGTATGTGCCCGGCCCGTTTTGCCGCGAGCCGCTCATCTCGACGGGGGCCGGCGACAATTTTGGGGCTGGCTGCCTG
>CAIQXC010000189.1 GCA_903875675.1 Akkermansiaceae bacterium | reverse complement strand
GCTCACGCGCAGGTTCTTCGTCTCTCCGGCTTTGAACTCTAGATCCCAAAGGAACAGATTGTTGAGTTTCTTCTCCCTGTCGCCGGGAGTGTAACGCAGCGAATAAATCTTCGCACCCTCCTGCACGATAAACCGGTATTGTGAGGTGGACCCCGAAATTCAGGCCAGTGGCTAAGCTATGATTGAGGTGTGCGCGGAAGGGTGTAATCCCAACCCAACACACCATGAAAAAGAAACGCAGAAGACATGATCCCGAGTTCAAGGCCCGCGTGGCCTTGGAGGCCCTCAAGGGCAATAAGACCATCCAGGAAATCGCCGGCGAGTTCGGCATTCACCCGGTTCAGGTCTCCGACTGGAAGAAAATCATGGCGGAGAAAGCCGCCACGGTTTTCGATCCGAAGGCGGCGAAAACCGACACTGAGGAGTTCGAGCGCGAGCGGGAAAAATTGCACGCTAAGATCGGCCAACAGGCCGTGGAACTGGACTGGTTGGCAAAAAAGTCCAGACAGCTCGGCCTGTAAGGGAACGCGCCGAGCTGGTGGAAAAAGACAACCCGAAAATCAGCATGAGAAGACAGTGCGAACTACTCGGCGTGGCTCGCGCCACAGCGGGCTACCAACCGATTCCGGAAGACCCGGAGGACCTTCTGATCAAACGTTTGCTTGACGAGCTTTACATGAGGGATCCCTGCCTGGGCGTCCGGCGGTTGGTGACGGTGCTGGAGCGCGATTACGGTCTGAAGGTCAACCGCAAGCGGCTCAAACGGCTGCGCGACGAGATGGGCCAGCAGACCATTTACTGCCGTCCGCGCACCAGCATCCCGGACGACGGGCACCGCAAATATCCGTATTTGCTGCGCAAACTGGCCGTGACGCGCCCCAATCAGGTCTGGTGCGCCGACATCACCTACGTGCCGATGGAGCGCGGCCACGGCTTCCTGTGCGCCGTGATGGACTGGCACAGCCGCAAGGTGCTTGGCTGGGCGCTGTCCAACACCATGGACGCGGGGCTCTGCCTGGAGGCTTTGGAACAGGCGTTTAAAACGACCGGACAAGTGCCGGAAATCTTCAACACCGACCAGGGCAGCCAGTTCACCGGGGCGGAGTGGATCGGGCGGCTGGAGGGCCTGGGCGTGCGCGTCAGCATGGACGGCCGGGGCCGCTGGATGGACAATGTTTTCATCGAGCGGCTGTGGCGCAGCGTGAAATACGAATGCATCTATCTCTACGGCCACACGGGCCTCACCGCCCTGCGGGCGGCACTCGCCCAATGGCTCGCCAGCTACAACGACTGGCGCCCGCACCAGCATCTTGGGAACCTCACCCCATCCCGTGTCTACGCCGGCCACACGCTGCCGCGGGAAGCGACCTCGCCCCCCGGCCGGGCGGCGGACGGTACCGGCTCCGACGAGCTTTAATGGGCCCATTCTCGCCGGCCCCGCCGCCGCCCGGCACCCCGGCAAAACGGCCATCCATCACCTCCTCTTGACAACCTCACCATGAATCTCCACCCTCCCCGTCGCACCCCAAGATCATAGCTTAGTTTTGGCCACTTCGTGGCCGGGATTTTGGGTCCACCTCATTCTATGGTTGTTTTCATGGTTTTGGTGTCTTTCTGTTGTTTTTTGTTTGTGGCAGGAAGTCTGGTAGATCCTCGAATGCCTATTCGCGGCACCGTTCCTCCTGCCTGTTCTTGTTGTTGGTCTGAACGATCCTTGAATCCGCTTGCGAAATCTAAATCTCTCAGATATTAGATTATCTGTTCTTTGCCTGCCCGGCCAACGAAAGGCAGGTCGGGGCATATCTCTTGGCGGTGGCGATGCCACCATTTTGGCTGCTGCATCCGGATTCGAATACCAAGAACGGTTTGTGATGTTGTGCATGGGAACTACGGGGGGGATTCACCTAGAAATTCCACGGCACCTCCACTCGCGCCATCACCTCGGGAAGCACCAACTTCACCCGCCGAAGCTGCTGGTATACTGCGCTCGGTTCGATTCTCACTAATTCAGCAACCTCGCTAACAGGAAGCCCCTTGTCGCAGACCATTGCGACAATGCTGGCATTTGCCACGCTCAGGCTTCCTTCCCGGACAGCCCGGTTCACGCTGATCATCACCATACTGGCCTTCACATTCGCGGGTAAATCGGAAGGTTTCACCAGCGATGGATGCAGGGAGAACCCTCCGTTGTTCTCATCCACTGGTGTTCCTCGATACAAATGGCAACCCAGTTCCACGGCGATTTCCGCCTTGCTGTAGGCCATCGCAATCGCGGCACACCTTCTCATCGCATTATGGACCGCGCCTTTGTCACCTGATTTCCGGGCTTTGATATAGTCGGCATTTTTCTGAAGGAAACCTCCAATCAACTTGATCAGTGCTTGTTGGCGGATTGCAGGTTCCATTCCCGCAAGAATTCCGCCGTGAATCGCTCCGTCTGCCAAGCGTTGGCGACAAATCGCGTCCAACTCCACGGCGATTCGCTCCAGATCGTCCAGACGGTTCAATTTCTTCTTGGTTGATTTCTTTTGTTTTTTACAATCTTTCTTGTTATAAGTGCGCATAGCACCAGAACCTTTGCATCGCAGCCCGAGCGCGGCGAAAGTCGCCTCGGGACAGGATTCTCAAACCCGGTCTGAACCGAAATCAGTCGATGGTGATCATCGGCTGGAAAGTCGGAAAGCCCCTCTGAGCCCCGGCAACTCGTATTTTAAGATTGGAGCTCAGGCTAAATTCCGCAAAGCAATGGGAGTGGCCCGCATACACAACAATGTGCCTGCCGGAAAAGTTCCGAGAGATCCCCACAATAGCATTTCCGGCGGAGCGGTTCGAAAAGTACGGCTGGCGATCCAATTCGCAAAATGTCCCTCCGTGACGCAGGACCTGGGTGCATATAGGTATGTGAGTCCCCACCAGTACGGTACTGTAGCGGGTGAGCGCCATGGGCAGGATGCGGCGAAGATAGGCGGCTGATTCGTGGCCAAGCATACGCAATGTTTCGAAATACCGAGCCCGATCAAGATTCCGAAAGTCTTTAATCAAATGGCGGTCCGCGCTTCCCACCTTGGTTCCCGATCCGGCACCAGCTTGTCCGTCATACCACCCGCGACATCCAATAAGCGCGGTGTTTCGGGACAGCTCTATAATTTCCCCGTGTCCCAGCGCTATGAGGTTGCGATGGCGGGCGCAGAGGTCTGCGATCGCTTGGTCCACCATGGCGAACGACGAGCCAAAATAGTCGTGATTGCCAGGCACGAAGAAGCAGGGAGTCGATCCACAGGCGTGCGAAATTTCGGTGAGGTGGGCAACCAGATACTCGGATGATGAAATGTCGCCGGTGATCAGAACGGCATCACAACGGGCGTTTGCGAGTTTATCGAGGAAGCGCCGCTTTACGTCATCATGCACCATGTCGAGGTGAATGTCGGAGATCCAAATCAAGTTTTTGGTCGTATGGGTTCGGTAATGAATTGTCATGGTGTTGATGGAAGATGCCCTCCACATTCCTAACGCGGTGAACCTCCATTTTGTGAAGGCGCGATCTCAAAAAAGTTAAAATTTCGCAATTTTTCAGAAAAAGCATCGACTGGCCTTCACAACGCCACGATTTCAGGCGTGTAGTAGGTGATGAAACAATTTTTTGAATATGGAGGCAGGGGGGATCGGGAAATCTCCGACGACAGTCTCTTCCAACTTGATTCGGATGCCGGAGGAGTCTTCCTGATCACCCAAAAGGTCGGCAAGGTGGAGTTTATTCTGGCGTATTGCCGCTCGGCCATCGTCGGGCGCTGGGGGTGTTACTGCCTTGGCACGTTCAGACGCAGCTCCAGCCTTGATTTGAGACGCTCCTGGGCGGTTCTGATGGAGTCGGAACTCATGATCTTTCACGCGGTTACCGTGTATTTGGTTCCCGAGGAGGAATGGATGCGATCTTCGAACTAACAATACGTCGGAAACGGATTCTGGCACGGATTTGGCCAGATTCTAAAGGCCACAATTTGCACTGGAAAGATTTCCTGATAACAAAAAAACCATGATTACAGAAGAGATAGCGCTAAATGCGATCGCCCACTATGCAGGAACCGGAGAAATCCAGGACGTGCTGGTTCCGTACTTTCGTCAGACAGGTCGTTGGGTCGGCGATTGCCGCAATTGGACAAAATCAACATATAGGTTAGCATCATCCATCATGCATGGGGCGGTTTTGCCGGAATGGCGGCGAACCGCAGTAAATCTACAAGGAGAACCCATTCTGCTTACCTCATTCCACTGGAAGAAAAGGCGCGATGTGGAAATCCGTTGGTTTGAGGTGCGAGGCTCAATCCGAATCAGGAGTTTGGAGGCGGTATCGGCACCAAATCTCAGAACAGTCGCCGGGTATATCTATTCTTGCACCGACGACAAGGTCGGCTTGCCCAACCTGGTTAGCGTGGGCGGAGATCTCGACTTCCAGGGAACTCCGAACTTGCATGTGCCGAAACTGACATCTGTCGGAGGTTCATTGATGGCAATCGAATGCGATTTAACCTGCCTCGAGACTGTGGGCAACCGTCTATGGGGCTATTGGCGAGGCTCTTTGAATCTTCCCATGCTACGTTCGGTTGGGGGCAGTTTTGAAGTTGAGGGAGCCGAGAGCTTAATCGCCCCGGCCCTAAAATGGGTCTGTTACGACCTCAATCTGTCGTATATAACAAATGTGTTCAGTGCGAACAAACTAGTAGAAGTTGGTGGGTCATTAGATGCTAGGTCCGCCCGAGTAATTCAAGCGGCAGCGTTGCGTGATGTTGGTGATAGTCTTCACACAGAGGCGGCCCCAGATTTTTATCGACCCGATTTTGAAGACCTGGTCTATTGGGATATGCATCCAGAGGCAAAATTCCGATGGGAATTGCGGGAGGCGGTGCGTCGGGCGATGAGATCGCAGCAGCCATTAGACATTTGAGTGACCGGAACCATGAGGCAAATAGGCCTGGGATTTATGAATTCAGGGAATGCCCTAAAATATCCGATCATTCAAGGCGTTCCTTCACCGCCCGCCAATCTGGCAGGATGCTGGTGAGCAGTCTGTGAAACTGCGGGCCATTGTTCGGGTGTCGCAGATGACAGATTTCGTGAATCGCCCAGAAGCGGCAGGCCTCGTTGTAATGGCTCGAAGGGAGGCAGCACCCTTATTGGAGGTAGCCCGCAAAGAAGCGGCGACACTTGTCGCCAACCCGAAGCCAGCGTTGGCCGCTTGATACTCCACCCTCGGCATGGCAGGCCCTGCGGAGTGACCGCATACCCGGCGACTTTCGTGGAATTTGTCACCAGGCGAGCTGCTACCCGTGTCTCTGTGCAAGATGCTCTTCCCATGTGTGATAGTTCCGGTGTGGATTTATCTTTCCCCATACAGTGGCATCGATTTTCCCCTGTGCTTGCGTAACCCACTTGTGGAAGTGAGTTTGAGGCACGATAAGCGATGATTGAGACCCGAATCCTTCACACAAGATTCCCTGAGCCGATGCAGGCGAAAATCTGCGCTTGTCTATACCCATCGCGATCCCTTTCTTACGCCAGTCGATGTATCGCTTGGAAAGGTAGTTGGCATAGTCCCTCATATCAGGATGAGCGCCAACCGTGCCGGGCAGTGGCACGCTTTTTCCCGACTTATCCTTTGTTTGTTTGATGGTGAGGTTCTCGACGTGATCGGCGATGACACCGTGATTATCCCTCATGGTCGTCCGCGATACGGGTTCATGCCCCGCAGGTGGAGGTAAGTATCCGAACTCAGCCATTCGCTTCCATGTCATCACCTGCGCTGTGCTGATGATTCCCTGCCCCTCTTCCGAATGACAGTTGGCACACATAAGAATCAGGTTTTCAATGACGCTTCGGGAACGGTCTCCGTCAATGTGATGAAGTTCGTGTGTGGCGGTGTTCCACTTACGGCAAGCAGGGTTAGCACAGGCTTGTCCGCACTGTTCCCGGACCTGATGTTCAGTTGCTTTTGGAATGGCTTTACGGTTGGGCTTCATAGGTTGAGGGTGCGAGCTTGAATACAATCCCCCGTGAAAAAGCCACCATACTCTTCTGCCGGCAGCGGCAATCCGGGCGGGGTGGTGGGTTGGCCGGCGGTTTCGTTGACGGCGCAGGTTTGGTTGAGGAGTAGCAGGAAGATC
>CAIQXC010000188.1 GCA_903875675.1 Akkermansiaceae bacterium | reverse complement strand
GTTCAACTCAACGGTGAAAAACTCACCGACCCTGCAGCCGCAGTCTCGCCCCGCCCCGGCGATGTCCTCAAACTCTCCAAAAAACACGCCGTCCGCTTCATCTGACACCTCTGATTTTGCGGCTGGCGAGCCACGGCAGGACGCTGCCAGTGGCACCGGCACCCAGAACGATCCCGCAGACAAGGGGGCCCAACAGCGCGGGAGTTGTCCCGTGCATGCCGCATAGCCAGCTGATTCCTAACAGAGCCAGACAAAATCCGCCCAGCAGGTTCATCCGCAAGGCCACGGCCTCCAGTCGCCGGACCACGCCCGATTGCTCCCCGGCGTGCTCAGCTTGCCAGCCATCCAGGATCACCCGTGCATCGGTGTTGAGCAACTCAGCCGCTCGATCCAGTTCCCGTGCACGGTCTCGACTGGCCCGAATCTCACGATTCTCGACATCCGCCCCCATCGACTGCTCCAGCGCCACCACCAAATTGTGAGTGGCCCGCGCCAACGGGGCCGCCTGCCTCAGCACCTCGCAAATATCCGCCACTCCGGTCTTGCCGGCCAAACGCTCCTCTTGGCCGTCAATCACCTCAGCATAGCGGTCAAGCAACTCCCCAAGCTCACTCAGACCACTGCCGCCGGACTGCGCCCAGCGCCCGTCGCGGCGCCTCCAAAAAAAACAGGCCTCGCGCTCCGGCACACCGGCTAGCGGCACCTCATGGAGCACCAACAACAATTCGTCCCGCCCATCCAAGCAGCGTTGATGCCCCGGGCGATTGCTCAGTTGCTCGCGCAACTCAGGTTCTATCTCAAAATGTACGGGCAGCTTGAACGACTTCCACGGGGTGAGCATGGCGCGATCATACCGCACCCGCCATCTTGCGCAAAGCACGAAGCGTTATTGTTACAGGGTGGGTTGAATTTTTTTTGCCCGCATCCGCAGAAGTCGCGTTTCTGTCGGAGTGTAATTACGCCTGCGCCGGAGGCAACGGAAAAAATTCCACAACTCCAGTCTGGAATATCCGCGCTTCCGGGTTGAACTGGCGGGTACTGGGGTGCATGCTGGGCATGCGCAAGCTTCTCTCCGATGCCCCGACCCCAACGAAATAACAAAAAGAGTCTAATTCACCGGGACACCCATTACCAATGGATCATTCACAACCGTGTTGTTTTCAATGAGTTGCAGCTCGAATTGAGTGCCTCGGTGAACGGCCAATTGCTGTTGGCGGAATTGCCGCGCATCGTCAATCACGAGATGGTCATCGGGGCTATTGAGTATGGGCGGAGCAACGGCTGGACGCCGGAGAAGGAAGTGGCACCCTTCCGCTGCAAGTATCAGCGCAAGGTGTTTGAGCGGATCACTGCCTAGCAACTCTACTCATTCTCTGTTCCGCATGAACTTTCCAGATATCCCCCGTTTGGCCGTTTTTCCCCCTTTGCTGGAGTGGCTCAGGGCAGGGTTATGGCGGGAAATGTTTCACTCGGACGTCCAACGGCACAGCCGCAGCGCTGTGGTTGAATCCGTCCAAGTCAAGCGGGAGATCGATTCGCTCCTACTCGATGCCAGTATCCATAACTCCACCACGCAGCCCTACCGCACCAGGGTCTATCTCTATTTTAGTGATTCTTATGGCAGGCGCTCTAGGGGGGCCGAATTTGATTTGACGGCGCAATGCACCTGCCCTGACGGCATCAATTGCAAACACGCAGTGGCCGTTCTCGAAAAACTCCACTCCATCGTCACTGCCGTTCCCAATAGCAACTCAGCCGTTAGTAACGCCGCTTTGGCCATCTGGCTCGATAAAATCAAGCAGGCCGGCATTGCGGCGAGCGCCCCGCCCAAACCCGCCAAGCGATACGCCAAGTTTCTCGCCTACTGCATCGAACAACCGGCCGGCCGGTTTGTCAGCGGCCAGCAGAATCTTCATTTTGCGATGCGGGTGGGGACCTACACCAAGACCGGCATCACCATCGAGCCCGGCAACGCCACTGCGGACATTATCCGTCCTGCCAAGTACATGACGGCAGAGGATTTGCCGATTTGCGCGGCATTTCACCAAAAATCCCGACAAAACTACCTTTGGAATCGAACTATCCCGCTCGAAGGCAAGGACTGGGACGCCCTCCTCGAACCCGCGCTGGCCACCGGACGACTCTTCTTTGGCAAGATGTCTGACGCCTACCGACCCTCCGAAGGCTACCGCTTGCTCAGCGCAGGTGCGCAGCTGCCCGTCGAAGCCGGCTGGAGACCCCTCGCCGATGGCGGTGCGAGCCCAATCCTCGCCCTGCCGAATCCCGACTTATTGCTCATCGATACTCAACCGCTGCGCTACATCGACCCCGATGCCCTCACCTTGGGGCTACTGGAAAGCCACCTGCCACCGGCGATATTGAAGCTGTGGAGCGCGGGCCCAAGCATCGCACCTGACAGCATCGCCACTCTTGGCCGGGAGCTCGCCGCCGTTTTCCCACAATACCCGTTGCCCGTCCCTGCCGAACAACCGGCTAAAATCATCTCCGGCCAGACCCCGGTCCCCTGTCTCTATATCACGGAAGTGCTGGCCGGTGTCTATCTGAAACGCCACGTCGGTGCCCATCTCACCTTTCGCTACCCGGGTTGCCCGCCGCTGCCCAAGCTATCCTTCAACGCCACCCCCCGTACTTCCTGGTTTGACGGTGATCTCCGCGTCGTCCTTGAACGCAACGTTGCTGTGGAAGAGGCATTGCTAGACGACATCGCCCGCTGTGGGCTCAGCCCGCTTTACGAGCATTTCCCGGAACGCGAACTCAATGAAAAGAACCGCAACGCTCTGGTCCTCCGTTCTCCCAATGCCCGCGCCGGTGACTGGCTCGAGTTTATGGAAACCCCGGCCTGCCGCGAGCTCATCGCCAATGGCTGGCTCATCGAATCCGATCCCAAACTCGGCCTGACCATCCACGATATCCTGGATTTTTTCCCGGCTATCGAAAGTGACCCGGATCATGGAATTGACTGGTTCCGCTTCGATGTGAGCGCCGAGTTCAACGGCAAGCGGGTGAGTCTCATTCCGCAAATTGCCCAGGCCATCGACGAGGATTGGCATGCCCGCTACCCGGATCCTGACCTCATCCCCGAGACCATCCTGCTGCCCTGTGATCAACCCGCCGACGGCCACGTCCGCTTTCCCGCACGCCGCTTCCTCGACCTCGTCGATCAAGTCCGCCATCTATTCAACGGCTCGCCTCTGGGCAGCGGCCCGCTGCGCCTTGACCGCCTCAGTGCCGCCGGCATTGCCCACAGCCTGACCATTGACACCTCGGAAACCACCCGCAGTCTCGCCGCGTTGGGCCGCAACCTGCGCGACATCCAAGGTTTGCCGCCAGTGGCCATCCCTGAAACCATCCGCGCCGAGCTCCGGCCCTATCAGCACGAGGGGTTTCGTTGGCTTCAATTTCTGGCCCAGCACGGGCTCCACGGCATCCTCGCCGACGATATGGGCCTCGGCAAAACCCTCCAAACCCTCACCCACCTCACCGCCGAACACGCCAAATCCCCGGCCAAACCCTCCCTCGTCATCGCCCCCACCTCCGTCGTCCCTAACTGGGCCGAGGAGGCCGCCAAGTTCGTTCCACACCTCAAGGTGCTCACCCTCCACGGCAGCAATCGCAGCGAAAATTTCACCCAAATCGCCGCCGCCGACGTGGTTCTCACGTCCTATCCTTTGTTAGTTCGCGACTTCGACCAACTCTCACAACACCAGTGGCACGTGGTGGTCCTCGACGAGGCCCAATACATCAAAAATCCCAAGGCCCTAGCGACCCAAAGCGCCTACAAACTCAAAGCCGCACAGCGCATCTGCCTGTCCGGCACCCCCATGCAAAACCACCTCGGCGAACTCTGGAGCCTCATGCGCTTCCTCATGCCCGGCTTCCTCTCCGACGAAAAATCCTTCAACACATATATCCGCAAACCCATCGAGCGCGACCGCTCCGGTGCCGCCCAAACGTCCCTCAACCGCCGCGTCTCGCCGCTGCTGTTGCGCCGCACCAAGGACCAAGTCGCCACCGAATTGCCGGAAAAAACCACCATCGTTCATGGCATCGACCTCAACCCGAAGCAAACCGACCTCTATGAAAGTGTTCGAGCTGCGATGGACCAGCGGGTTCGCGACGCCATTGCCACCAAGGGGCTGGCCAAGAGCCACATCATCGTCCTGGACGCCTTGCTCAAGCTCCGCCAAATCTGTTGCCACCCGCAACTCCTCAAATCCGCCGCCGCCCAAAAAATCACCGAGTCCGCCAAACTCGATTACCTAACCGACGAACTGCTGCCCACCCTTCTCGAGGAAGGCCGCCGCATCTTGCTCTTTTCCCAATTCACTTCCATGCTCGCCCTCATCGAGGAGCATCTCGTCCTCGAAGATATCCCCTTTCTCAAACTCACCGGCCAAACGACCGACCGCGCTACCCTCGTCAAAAAATTCCAGTCCGGCGAGGTCCCCATTTTCCTCATCTCCCTCAAAGCCGGCGGCACCGGCCTCAATCTAACCGCCGCCGACACCGTCATCCACTATGACCCCTGGTGGAACCCCGCCGCCGAAAACCAAGCCACCGACCGCGCCCACCGCATCGGCCAGACCAAGCCGGTGTTTGTTCACAAACTCGTCTGCCGTGGCACCATCGAGGAGCGCATCCTCGACCTCCAAAAACAAAAATCCGCGCTCGTCGAGGCCCTCCTCTCTGAAGACACCGCCAAACTCCAAATCGACGCCGACACCCTCTCCCATCTGCTCGCCCCGCTGTAGGGTCTCCATTTCACGCAAGGGAGTCTTGACTTAAGGGATATGGCAATCACCGATATACCGTTTTGCCAAATGAATGGGGATTTCTTGATTCTAAAAAACTTTGCGCCTTTGCGCCTTTGCGC
>CAIQXC010000187.1 GCA_903875675.1 Akkermansiaceae bacterium | reverse complement strand
GTTTTTTGTCCCTCGCGGTTGCGTTGCTCCATCTGCGGCAAATCGAGCCTGACGGCCCGCTCAACCGTCAGCGGGGCGCAGACCAATCCGCGGCCGTGCAAAGCCATAAAGTTGACCGTTTGTGCGGTGCACAAGGCGGCCGCCCCGACCAAATCCGCTTCATTTTCCCGCGACGGGTCATCGGCAACAATGACCAAGCGCCCGGCGGCGATTTCCTCTATAATTTCATCTGGCGGGCTGAAGAGGAGCGGGAAATCAGGCACTGGCATCACTGTTAGATCGAATGTTTGCACACTCAGTTGAGTAAGGGATTAGCGGGAGCCTCGGCGAGCACCCGGTGGAATGGAGAAAGATGTCGCAGGATCGAGTACCACAGGCTGCGGTCGTGATCGGCCCCGAGCAACTCGGGAGCCGGGCGGGTGGTGATCCAAGAGGCCCGGCGCAATTCCCCTTCGAGTTGGCCCGGGCTCCACCCGGAGTGGCCGAGGAAGGCACGGACGATCCTGCCAGGCCGATTTGAGTGCTTGATCGCATCCTCGGCGGAGATGCGGATTGCCCAGCGGAGACCGTCCTTTTTGCTCCACCAGAAGGCGGAAAACGTTAGCTGCTCACGGCCCACCGGGCCGCCGTCATGCACAGGGATGCGCCGCAGTGGCCCCAAATCCGCGTCGGTTAGAAAATCCCCGACGACCCGCTCGGTGGGATGATTGAGAATGAGCCCGAAGGCCCCGTCCGCCGGCGAGTGATCGGCCAGCAGGATCACCGAATGGTCAAACGTGCCGTCACGCAACGACGGATCGGCCAACAACAGGAACCCCTGCAGTTGGGTCGGCGCGCCAGGCGTAGAAGCATCGTCAGCCACGCCCAAAAACTACCTCAGAACCTCCACCGCGCCAATCACAGAATGCGAATACCCCAAGTAACTTGCCCGGTCGCATCTGGTTCCGCAGGACTTCACGCCGGCTGTTGTTGGGAAATGCAGTGCAATGTGCCACCTTCTTCGACGAGATCCAGACAATCGATGCCTAGCACCTCGCGGCCGCTGAATAGTTCCCGGATCAATCCAAGAGCCTTCCCGTCGTTTTTTGCTTGGCGGAAGGTAGGCACCAACACGCCGCCATTGACGATGAGGAAATTGACGTAGGAGGCGGGCAGCACCGGCAGTCGCCAACCCGGCACCTCGCAGGCCTCCGGCAGCGGGATGTCCAAGACCTCAAACGCTCGGCCTCGCGGGTCCAAGAATGATTTCAGGCGGGCAAGGTTTTCGTCGAGAATCCGGTGGTTAGGCGAGTGACGATTGCGCTCGATGCAGGCCAGCAGCGTTTGCGAATCGACGAATCTGGCCAAATCATCGATGTGCCCATCTGTGTCGTCACCCTCGATGCCCTGCCGGAGCCACAGGATCTCGGCAACCCCGAGCCCGTCACGCAAGCGTTGCTCCATGTCCTGGCGCGTGAGATCCGGATTGCGATTCGCATTGAGCATCACCGCCTCAGTGGTCAGCAACTGGCCCGCGCCGTTAATTTCAATCGCCCCTCCTTCCAAAATCATGCCGCCGTCAAAACGCGCCATACCCAGCGCTGCGGCAACTTTGGCCGGGATGGCGTCATCCAAGTCCCACGGCGGAAACTTTCCACCCCAAGCATTGAAACCCCAATCCGTCACCGCCACCTCCCCACTGTGAGCGTGCTTTACAAAAATCGGCCCATGGTCGCGGCACCACACGTCGTTGTGCGCATGATCAAACAACTCAACGCGCTCCGGTACGGCCAGCGCCTGCCCACACGCAGCGGCAATCGCCCGGTGAGCCGCCTCCGTTGCGTTGATTCGCACCGGCTCAAACTGGCTGATAGCCGCGGCTATCTCGGCGAATTTCCTCCAAATCAATGCCTGTTTCGCCCCGCCCCAATGCCGGGGGTCGTCCACCGGCCACGATAGCCACACCGCAGTTTGCGGCGACCATTCAGGGGGCATGGCGAATCCAGCGGCAGCAACATTCATGCACCGACCCTGCAGCAGCCCCATACCCGGCACCAGCACAGATTTCCAAGATTTCAACAAAGCCCCAGGGAAAATCATCAGGAATACGGATGTCCTCTCAGGCATGCCTAAGCCCAAAAAAGTTTCCCTTCGAGTCTGCATTTTTCCATTGCAATTTGCTATGCCCCACTCTATTTAGCCCCCAATGTGTTCACGTTGCAAATCCCCCCGAAATCATCCGCTCCTTCATTCGCCCCGACTTTTCTTTGAGTGGCCAGACGTGCCACAGGCACTTTATCAGATCAGGAAAATTTCAAGCTCGACACGGCCCGCGTGATCCGCCAATCTCAGCGTTCTATCAATCCCTCCCCTCGACTCTGCCTCCAATCATGGAAACTCAACTTGTTATTCCCCACTCGGAAGCCCCGAGCACCATCACCCAAATCCTCGATGCCCTTCGCAAGGTGCATTTTGAACCCAATCACGAAAGCAAAACTTGGGGGGATTGGATCTACCTCTACGGCTTCCGCACCGTCATCAGCATCGATTGCATCAACGGAATCTCTCATGGTGCCACCATCGAGCACGGCGAAAACGAAGAAGAAGGCGAACCTCTGGATTCCATCCTGCACGCCTTCGCCAAACTTGGCTGGCATGGCATCGACGAAAATGGCGAGTACCCGCTGTCCTATAGATGCGGCAAAGTAGGCAGCAAGGAATCCTGAGGGAGCCGCGCGGCTCATTTCTGAGGGAGCTGCGCAGCTTATTTTTGCTTTGGCTGGCGCGGCACACGACAGCCGCAGCCACCCCCACAGCCGCCACGCTTGGGCCGCAGCATCCGCCGCAGCAATAGCACGGCGGCAAGCAGCACCACCGCCAATGCCGTTAGCGATTGCCAGTCCAGATTCATCAGAATCCGAGCAGTCGCCCTCCTTGATAGACCAGTAGCGATGCGAACCACGCAAAACCGGTCATGAAAATAAATTGCCCCAGCGCCCAACGCCATGAGGCGCATTCGCGTGCCACCACCGCCACGGTCGGCAAGCATTGCAATGCATAAATGTAAAAGACCAGCAGTGAGAGCAACGACAGCGGGGTGAACAACGGCCGACCGTCCGGCCAGGTGGCCGCAGCAAGTTGCTCCCGCAACATGCCGCGGGTGACTTTCTTATCACCCCCATCCCGCACCCGAAACAAAATGGCCATCGACGCGTTAAATACCTCGCGCGCCGAAAATGATGTTAGGACCGCAGTGCCGGTGCGCCCGTCGAAACCCAGGGGCTTGACCAGCGGCTCTAGCACCCCACCCATCCGGCCCATCGCGCTGTGGGCGAGCTTGTCGGCCTCATCGCCGCTTGCGGATTTTGGATAGGTGCTCAGCGCCCACAGCAAGACCGAGAGCCCGAGGATCAGGGTGCCGGCATTGCGCACAAATGCCCAAGCACGCTCTAACACGTGTCGCAGGATATAACTCCACTGTGGCATCCGGTATGGCGGCATTTCTAACATGAAATGACTGGCGCTGGTGTCAGGCCCGAGCCGCCCGCGCAACACCCGCGCCGCGACAAACGCGCTGAGGGTGCCCACCGCATAAATGCAAAATAGCACCAGTGCCTGTTTCCAAGAGCCCTCGTTTTCATGCAATAACAGCGGCACAATCAACAGGTACACCGGCAGCCGCGCCGAGCAACTCATCCACGGTGCCACAAAAATCGTCACCAAGCGCTCTTTGGCGGAATGGATCGTGCGGGTGGCCATCACTCCCGGAATGGCACAGGCATAGGAACTGAACAAGGGCAGGAACGCCTTGCCACTCAGCCCGGCCCTAGCCATCACCCCATCCATCAAAAAGGC
>CAIQXC010000186.1 GCA_903875675.1 Akkermansiaceae bacterium | reverse complement strand
AAGGCCGGCTCCGCGCGGTCACCGGGTTCGGTGCCGCGATGATCCCCGCCAGTGAGGTGGAGAGGATCTTTGGAAAGGTGGTGGCATGAATGCTGCTGCGTTCTCCCTCGCCGCCGCTGCGCCGCTGCGCTGCTGCGCTGCGTCATTGCCGCTTGGCATAGACGCCCCCACCCCAAAATCGGGCGGAGCTTGCCCGCGTCTAACCATTTCCTGCAATAGATATACTAACAAATCAACCATTGACCCAAGTAACAAAATGACCACTACCGCAAAATCACAGACCACCCCACAACTCCTCGCAGACCTTCACGCCGGCCAAACCAAGATCGCCTCCTCGGCGGAATCCTATAAAGTCGCCTTGGCAGAAAAACAGGCCGAGTTCAAATCGTTCCAAGCAAACCCGTCCGCCGTCCCCGTGAGCGAAGCCGTTAGAATCCTCACAGAGCTGAACGCGCTAACGGAACTAACCGAAAGATTCGACGACAAGCTTGTCGACTTCCTACAGCGGCAGCTTGCGGACCAAACTTTCACCAGTCGCAAGGACGAGTTTGTACTGGCTGCCTCCGCTGATTTGACGGCCGTCCTTGAGCGCCAGCCCGGCTTTGTCGAAAAGGTCAAAGCGGGTCTTGTCGCGAAGATCACCCAAGCATGGGACCGTGCCACCGGGCGCGAAGATCGCGACAGGCTACTTGCGGAGCGCGACGCACAGGAGGACAAACTTGCGGCGTTAGAATGCTCCGTTACATCCGCCCGTGCTGCCGTCGCCAGATTCGCGACCACGCCCACAGCCCAACATTTCGGCGAGGTTCAATCCGCAATCGGTTGCGTGAAATCAGCTCTTGGTTGAATTGTCCGCCAACCAGCACCGAGGCGGAGGTGAAAAGGATTAAGGAGTCGCAGCCCCTTTAGTTTTCCGCCAGCTGCATTTTCTAACCTATCAATTCCACGATGAAGCCTAGCCAAATTGAAACCACTTGGATCCTGATATGGGTCTTAGCAACCTATGCAACGCCATGATTACCACATATCTGCAGCAGGGTGATTTGTTCGCCTCACCTCGACCTGCTTATGCCTCTGCCGCCCCTACGGCTGTCGCTGCGGCCTCCGCGCCTAGGTTGCGTGAGCGCTGCCCGCTCTCCATCATCGGCTTTCTCATCGCGCCTACAGTTGACATTCCAACGCTAGTTCATGATGGCATCAAAAATCAAACATTCATCATCGAATGAGCCGACGCCGCAAAAACCGCAAGTTGATCAACCCTGAGGATCATTCTCCTTTGGAGATTCGAGCGACCCATCAGACCAGCAAGATTTTGAAATTGTTGGATTCTATCAGACCAACCAATGAGGCGAAACCTAACCGGGAGTTGACTAACAGATGAGCAACCTCAGCGGATATGACATGATCGTCGCCGCCTCCAGACATGAGGCGGAGCCATCGGCAAAAGCGGTCCTTTGTTGGCTTGCCTACCTCGCCGACAGGAAAACACGGACGTGCTATCCGGCCCAAGACCTCCTCGCCAAGCTCACTGGCCGATCCGTTCGCCGCGTCGGCTCAGCACTCAAGATGTTGGAAGACGACAAGGTCATCACCAGGCAGGAACGGCGCATAGGAAACAGGCGTACAACCGACCTCATCACCCTATCCAAAAATCTCTTTCAACCGGACAAGGTGTCCGCCTCAAAATCGGGTTTTGAACCGGACAAATCAGCATCCCTGAACCGGACACAGTGTCCAGGGAACTATAAAGAACAGAGGCCGCTATCCGCTGGCGCGGAAACGGCCCCCAGAAAAAACAAAATCATGCGCCCATGAATGCCAACTTTCAGACCTATTCCGACCCCCAGATTGAAGACGATGTTTGCCGCTGGCTTCTGCACGACTTCCAAGGCATCGCTGACCGCTTCCACGAACTCCAAGCGGACTATCTAACCCAGCCACACGCCAGAGCCGTCCACAGCGTTGTGAAGGCCATGCACGACGAAGGCCGGCCCATCGACATGACGATCGCAATCATGGAGTCGATGCAGCGTGTTGCGGAAGAATCCAGGCCGCTTATCCTCGGCCTCGCCACCGAGTT
>CAIQXC010000185.1 GCA_903875675.1 Akkermansiaceae bacterium | reverse complement strand
GTCCGCTGACTGAGCCGGATTTGTTGCATTATGCCTTTGCCAAGGAGGACGCGAGTATGAGGAAAGTGGATGCGAGCGAGCCCTGTTTGCGAGTGCTGCAGCAGATGGACGAGCTGATTGTTAGGCTCGGCGAACGCGGGCTCGACACCCGCCCGGAACGAGCGGAACTCGAGGAGTTGCAGCGGCGCGCCGCCTTGCCCGCCAAGGATGCCGATGCCTTGGCAGCTCTCCGCTTTGAGGCTCGCTCCGCCAAGCGTCGGCTGTTTCTGCGAGATCCGGATTTGGCAGCTTTGGAGCACATCCTTTTCGCCAAGCGCCAAGCCTACGAGCCAACGCACAACTACAGCGATCTGTTCGATCCGCAAGGAGCGCCCGGCGGCGGCGTGTGCGTGCTCAAGATCCCTAGCGAAAATGGCCGTCTCGAGCCGGGCCGGGCGCAACTCACTACATGGTTTGATGCTCGCAACGGCGTGGTACGCGATCCGGTCCTCACCAGCGACGCCCGCACGATCTGGTTCGCCTACCGCACTAGCAAGCAGGACTATTATCACCTGTGGCGGATGAATGCGGACGGCAGCGACGCCCGCCAAATGACGGATGGCCCGTTTCACGATGATTATCCGTGCCCGCTGCCGGATGGCGGGTTGGCCTTCATGAGCACTCGTTGTAAGGCGCGCTTTTTGTGTTGGCGGCCGCAGGCGTTCGTGCTGTTCCGCATGGCGGCGGATGGCAGCGATATCCAGCCGCTCTCGTATGCGAATGTGAGCGAGTGGGCCCCGACGCTCATGCGCGACGGACGGCTGCTGTGGACGCGCTCCGAGTACCTCGACAAAGGCGCAAACTTTGGTCACACCCTGTGGGCCATCCGCCCGGATGGGTCGCATCCGCAACTCATTTTCGGCAATAACACGAGCAACTGTTACGTCAATGGTCATGAAGTGCCCGGCACCAGCGAGATCGTTTGCACACTCATTTCGCACGGTGGGGATTTGAACGGGCCCATCGCCTTGATCGATCCCCAACAGGGCCGCTCCAATCCCAAGGCGGTCACCAGCATCACTCCCGATGTGCCAGCACAGTACGACATGAACTGGTCGCGCCAGAATTGTTTCCGCGACCCCTATCCAATCAGCCGCGATTTGTTCCTGTGCAGTCATGCCCCCGATGACAAGTTCGGTTTGTATGTGATCGACCGCCGGGGCAACCGTGAGTTGCTCTATCTGGATCCTGGGATGGGCAGCATGGCCCCCATGCCCATGCTGCCAGTTGCTGCGCCTCCGGTATTGAGCCCGATGCCTGCCGCAAAATGGCTGCCTGCCGGACAAGGCCAGTTTGTCGTCGCCGATGTCTATCGGGGGCTTGAACCGCTGGTGCAACGCGGTCAGGTGAAATTCATCCGGGTCTGTCAGGAGCTGCGTGCCGACCTCCTTCAAGTGGCTGGCGGTGCCTACCAGCAGGATCATGAGGCGTTTGTGGATTGGTACGCCACTCCGGTTGACAAAGTCAGCGGTCCGCAGGGATGGCCCAGTTATGTGGCCAAAGGCGTGTTAGGCGTGGCACCGGTTGAGACGGATGGTTCCGCCAACTTCTTTGCGCCGACGGGCAAAGTGCTCTATTTCCAAGTGCTTGACGAGAATTTCAACGAACTCCAGAGGATGCGGAGCGTGGTCCAACTGCATGACGGCGAAACTCGCGGCTGCATCGGCTGTCATGAGGATCGCCTGAGCGCGCCACCGCTTTCGAAGGCGGTTCCGCTAGCCATGCAACGCCCGCCCAGCCAACTCCAGGTGCCGCCCTGGGGTGCCGGGCCCTTCGCCTACGAAAAGGTGGTTCAGCCGGTTTGGGATGCCAAGTGCGTTAGTTGCCATGACGCGAAGGACAAGGACCGGATGAACCTTGCCGGCACTCCGGATCGAGACGGAGTCCCGGCATCCTATCGGACAATCATCGAACGGGGCTGGGTGCATTACTTCGATTGGGGGTATGCGCAGCGCCATCACCTGGCCGAGCCTCTCACGTTCGGCACCCTCAAAAGCCGGCTCTTCCAAGTGCTCCAAGCCGGCCATTACCAGGTGCAGCTTACCCAAGAGGAGTCGTTGCGCGTGAAAACTTGGATCGACCTCAATTGCCCGCTTTGGCCGGACTATATCAACCGGCCGCAGCGACGGGTGGTGGCCCAGGCCATGGCGACCCCACCCTCAAACTAAGATATTTTTTTCGCTGCTGGCTGCAAGAGCCTGTCCCAATAGCGAGTAGTAGGGCTTTGCTCAACCCAGCCCCCTCCGCAATGATGAAAAATTCCATTTTCAAGATAGCAGTCGCCACTGGTGCATGTGTGTCCATGCTCGGCTCAGTCGGCTTTGCGCAAGATGCCGCTGCAGCCCAGGCCGTGGGCAAGGGACCGCTTCAGGTTTACATTTTGGCCGGTCAATCGAACATGGATGGCCAGGCTGACATGCGGACCATTGATTTTCTAGGGGAGGACAAGGATCCGGCACGTGCCGCCCTGATCAAAACCTTCAAGCCTGACGGCAAAAACTTGGTCACCCGCAAGGACGTCTGGGTCACCAGCGACGACGTTTCAGGCGACCTCGGGCCCGGCTACGGCGGCCGCAAGGACTACTCGAAACTCGGCCACTGCATCGGGCCGGAATATGCATTCGGCTATTACATTGGCGAGGCCACTGCCAACCAAGTGTTGCTCATCAAGTATGCCCCGGGCGGCCAGAGCCTCTACAAGGATTTTCGGCCTCCCAGCGCCGGGCTGCCCGATCCGATGCCGACGAAGGCCGGTCCTAATAAAACCAAGGTGCCTTGTGTCGCTGAGGATTTCGGTGGCCAGTATCGCGGCTTGGTTGGTTGCGTCCACGACGTTTTGAAGAATCTAAAAACGCGCTTCCCGACCTACGATGAAAAGGCCGACTATGAGATCGTCGGTTTTGTTTGGTTTCAAGGATTTAATGATATGATTGACGGCGGCCAACCGGTGGCCGAGTATGGCAAAAACCTCACCTGTCTGATCAAGGATATGCGCAAGGAATTCAAAGCGCCGGACATGAAAGTGGTGGTCGGCGTCATGGGCGTCAACGGCCCGAAAAATGAGGTCGGCAAGCAGGGCGACATCCGCAATCAGATGCGCTCAATGAATTCGGTTGCCGAGTTTAAAGGCAACGTCAAAGCCGTAGAGAGCGCTCACTTGCTGCACCCGGATGTGGTCGCCCTCAAAACAGCCGGCTGGCTCAACAAGGACCGCGACTTGAAAAAAGACCCGATCACCCCGGATGAACAGGCAATGCTCGGACGCGCCACCTCCAACCTCGGCTTCCACTATTATGGTGAAGGGCGTTTCTTTATCCTGCTAGGCAAGGCGTTCGCCGAGGCCATGCAGGAACTAACAAAAAAAACCTGACTAACCCCAATCTCCCAAACAACAAACCATACAAACGATGAGCAATAAAAAATGTGTTAATTGGATGGCCGCGGCTTTGGCCATCGGCATGATCGGAGCTACTGCCGCGCAAGCGGGAATCGCAGTCACCAGCGGGCAGAAAATCGCCTTCCTCGGGGATTCCATCACCGAAGGGGGGGTCGGCCCCCAAGGGTATGTCACCTTGGTCATCCGCGGCCTTGAGGCTAACGGTGTGAAGGCCACCATGATTCCCGCAGGCATCAGCGGCCACAAGTCCAATGATATGTTGGGTCGGCTGGAAAAGGATGTCCTGAGCAAGAAGCCGGACTGGATGACCTTGAGCTGCGGCGTCAATGACGTCTGGCATGGAGCCACCGGCGTGCCCTTGGATAAGTACAAGGAAAATATCACCAAGATCGTCGAGCAGTGCCAGAGTGCCGGGGTCAAGGTGATGATTCTCACTTCTACGATGATCGGTGAGGACCAGCCCAATCCGAACAATCAGAAGCTCATGGCTTACAATGAGTTTTTGCGGACTCTCGCCAAGGATAAGAAATGCCTGCTCGCAGATCTTAATGCGGATATGCAGGCCGCCATCGCCAAGGCCGGCCCCGATAAGAAGGGCAATCTTCTAACCGGCGATGGTGTCCACATGAATCCAGCTGGCAACGTGATGATGGCCACCGGCGTGCTCAAAGGCTTCGGTCTGAGCTCTGAACAGATTGCCAAAGCGAAGTTGGATGCGCCCCCGGCACCAGCAAAATAGTCAGTCTAACCACAGGGGAATCTCACCCCTGACTAAGGAAATTGAACAAGGGCAGGTCGCCGGGCGACTGCCCTTGTTCTGCGTATGAGCGAATGGCGGCGGGACGCCCAATATTGTTCAATTAGCACATGTCTTACGATTAGGGATACGGCCATAATTAATTCGACATTGAAGAGAGCATTGCGGCAGCGGTTACCGATGGGATAGAGATAAACCATTTCCCAAGGCAGCCTAGCCGCTCCAGGCATTTCTCATAGGGCTTCATCGACTTCTTAACGACCTTGATTACGAGGGTATGTGGAGAATGACCGTTTTTTTAAGAGTGGGCCAGATTTCCGACAGTCGGTCCACCATGAAGTCCGCCGTTGCGTTGCCGGTGGTGAATCTCAGCCAGGTTTCGGCAGTGTCGGGCCGGTGGATTCCGAAAGGGGTGAGCTTGGCCTCCGCCGCCGTTAGCCGACGATATAGTTGAGTCGTGCGAAAGGTCGGATCCGTCTGGCTGGAGGCTTCTCCGATGGCTTGCAAATCGGCTTTCAACTGCGGTAGTTTCAGCGAGAATCCTTTCCGCCCGCGCAACCGGACATTGTCAATACAGACCACGCCGCTGTTCAACTCGCACAAGC
>CAIQXC010000184.1 GCA_903875675.1 Akkermansiaceae bacterium | reverse complement strand
TCGTCCTCACAGCCCAGTTCGCGCAACGACAACCCGCGGAAATAGCTCAGCGGACTGTGCGCGGTGACCGCCGAGTCGGAGAAATCACCGTGCTCCGCGGCTGATAGGCCGAAATGCATATCTGCCTCATGCGTGCGGCTCAGAGCTTGCATGGCTTTGCCGATCCAATAGTTCACGTCGGCCTTGGCTTGCAGCAAGTGATAGGCCTCGCCCAGGCTCTCCGGGGTTGCCATGGCGCCGCTGAAATGGCGCAATGCCGATTCTGCATCACCGGCATCGAGCGCCCGGCGGCCCAAGGCGAGGTGCGCCGCGGTGAATTGCCGGAGCACGGTCCCTTCTCCGCCTTCCCACGGATGGAAGCGGCGTGCCGAGACGATGTCCAGCGCAGCATCGGGCCGCCCCGTCAGATTGTACAATGCCGCCAGAGCCACCGTGCAATCGTCGCGCTGCATCACGAGGTCGCGGCGGGCTTCCAGAAACAACAGCCGCTCCGTTAGGGAATCGTTCAGCTTGCCGCAGAGTTGGTCATACTCCGAAACCAGGCGCGGGTCGGCGGGATCGAGTTCCAGCGCCCGCTGATAGAATCTCCGCGCCATGTTGCCGTCACGGCGCACGTTCCAGGTGCCGATACCAAGGTTGCGGTAAACCGTAGCGAACTCCGCGCCATCGCCCACAGACTGTTCCCAACAGGAAATCGCGTCCTCATGCCGTCTTCGGTCATAGAAATAGTTGCCCAGTCCATAGGCCGCAACCGGGTCCTTGCCGGGTTGCCGCAACGCCCATTCCAACACGATTTTCTCATGCAGGCGGGACGGAAAAAAGTAGTCCGGCGCCTGCGCCCGTGCATGAGCTAACAATCCAGCATCCCGCTTCAGCCATGCCAGCACATAACGGCTGGCCACCGCACGCGACAGCGGGTTCGGCACGGCGGCGGGCACCACCGGATGGGCCAGGTGCAGTTCCAGCAGAGCGGCCGCCTCGTCGGCAAACCCCGCATCGGCATAATCGAAGACCAGATCGAGAATCGTTTGGGCATCATTGCGGCAGACTGCTAGAAACTCCTTATCGGTCAGCTCGCCGGCCAGCATGAGCTCATGGCGCGCCCAATGATCGAGCGGGTCGGTCTCCAATATTCCGCCAAGGATGTCCCGCGCCTCGTCCGCACCGCCATGACGCAGCAACGCGGCTAACAGAACCTGCGCCTTGTGGTGATCGCCATTGACGGCAATGGATTCCTCCAAGTGTCCGGACGCGGAGTCAAACGCCCCATTCCGGCAGTCGATGCACGCGAGCTGATAATGGGCCGCACCGCGCCACGCCTGGTTCCACGCCGCCTTCGCCAGAAACCCGTAGGCTTGCTCCAGCCTCTCCTGATAGAACAAGGTGAGCCCGAGGAAATAATGCGCCTCGCCGGTCTCCGGGTTCGGGTGCCGCCGGGTGAGACGGGCCACCGCTTTGTGGAAATGGTTTTCGGCGACCGTGAAGCGACCGGCCCGCAGGGCACGGCGGCCCATGGCAATATTGCAGCGGGCATCGCCATCGTCGCGGCGCAGGGCTTCCTGCCAGTAGAGCTCCGGCGAGCGGGTCGGGTGGCGGTATTGTTCGAGGTGTTCGCCGGTGAAATACAACTCATCGGGCGATGAAATCTCATCTGGTGGCGCCGGTTCGGTGGCCACCACGCGGTCGCGGGTGAGTGCGGTCTCGTCCACCGGCTGATAGGTCAGCAGGCAGTTCCCCGCGCCGTCGAACACGCTGGCTACCAATTCCGCCGGATTCTCCCCGGTGAATTCCAAGCCAGCGTAGGTCCATGCCTCACCGGGCCTGAGCGAGAACCGTTCCTCAAGTAACAGCTCAGTGCCGCGGCGCAGCATCACCAGTCCATTGGCCACGGCTTCCGAGACACAAAGTCCCAGACCGATCATCCGCTCATCCTCAATCATCATGCGCAGCGCCGCTTGGCGAGTCGCCTGCTGCACCGGCCCGATCCCCTGGATCGGCCACCAGAACTGCGAGAACGTCTTGGTTTCGTACGGTGCCAGATAGGAAAAATCGGGTTGGTTGTCAGTGAAAACCCCGGCCATCAACTCGACGTAAGGGCCGTTGGCATCCGTCAACTCGCGATCCCACGCCCAACCGAACGGATGATTGCCCCAGGTCCATTGTTTTTTGCCGGGCGAAACATGCCGGTCAGCCACATGGACAAAACCCCCGCCGGCTGTGAAGTCATAGCCGCCGAAAAACCCGTATTGGGTCTGACAAACCATGTAACTCGTCGGCACCGGGATGTTGCGATACCAACTCAGGTCGTTGGCACCGGGGCGATTCTGATAGTCCACGCCGTAATAGGGATTCGTCGCCAGCGGAAATGATGACATCGCACGCACCGCGTGATCCGCCACATACCGGACGTCCGGTGGGAAAAACGATTGGTATTGGTCGTGCACCATCGCCGCCACATTGGCCCACCACAGGAATGTCTGCGTCAGGGGGGTCCTGTTATAAAGCCTTGCCCTCAGCTCGATGAGCGACGAATCCGGACGCAGCCGGATGCCGTGCATGCCTTTCATGCGGTTGAGCGGGTCGTGCTCACTGAGCCACACCGTGCGCGCGCCGTCATCCTCTTCCTCAATTAACACGTCACACGGCATGAACGTCCCCGGCCGATGGTGTTGCGGCCAGTTGAACTCCACCCCGCCGGAAATCCACGGCCCCGCCAGCCCGACCAGCGCCGGCTTGATCACATCCTGCCGATAGAAAAAGTCATAGTCCTGATTGGTCTTGTCCTGGCCAACGAGGATCCGCCCGCCAATCTCGGGCAGCATCACCAACCGCACGAATTCGTTTTCCAGCCTTGCCGACTGATAAGTCACCTCCCGCGGCTCGTCATAGACCTTGTCAATGAACGGCACCGGATAAACCCGGCCGTCCGACCCCTGATAGACCCGCTTCTCGAAAAACACCGGGTTCTTCTCCGGACATCCCACCGGATAGGTGGGAACAACGCGTGGCTCAAGGCGGGCGGTGACGGACATGGTGACTAGTGGCTAGAGGCTAGAGTTTCTCACAGTGTCTTCAATTTGTTCCGTTAAGACTGCCGCACTTGGGTCGGCGGCCTGCAGTTTGGTCGGCAGGGCCGGCAGCAGTCCGGTGAGTGGCAAGATGGTGTGCTTCATGTTGGTTTGCCTGTTAGAGTCATGGCGACGTGGTTAAAATGTTTTTCAGCAACTCCAGCGATCGCTCATGCCGAGGCGCGAATTTGGCGCTGGCGACATAGTCAAGAAGGCTCTTCCGGAGTTGTCGGGCAGCGGGACGTTTGGCAAGGTCGGTGTCCAGGTCCAGCGCGCAGACGAAGAGTTTACCCGCGCCAACGCGCGTTTCGAAGATGGAACCGAGTTTTGAGTTCCGCTCGTAGTTGTCAATCACCTGTACGATAGGCCGGAAGTCCGGCGGCGTTTCGTCCAGCACGATCGCCTTGGAGCGGTTGATCACGTCACCCGCGTAGTTGGCGAGCGCGTCGGCGTAGGACTTTGGCGCACCGGCGACTTCGAACGAATAGGCGGCGGAGAATCTCCCTAACAGATCCGCCCATTGCCAGTCGCTGTGCTTTTCGGTCGGGAACTCCGCCAGGGCCGGATGCTTTGGATCGCAGAGCAGGCCGAGGGTGCCGATCTGATTGAACAGGCGCATGTTCCAGAACGTCGGCATAAAGCTGCCGATCACGGCATTCATGCCAGGTTGCGCGGGCGGCATGACGCGCAGATTGTCCGGCCCAAAGAATGCGTTCGGCGGCACAATCAAACCTTCCTTTGGAGATGAGAAAAGCAGCACGCGCTCGCCGACCGCCAGCGCGTCGCGGGTCGCCTGGTCGAATGAATGCGCAATGCGGACATTGGGCGGCGGTGGCGGTTGATTGGCCGGATAAACCCAGATGTTCCAGGTGTTCATGGTGCCGGCGGCACCCAGGGTCACCAACAGCCGGGCCGGCGCGGCCACGTCGGCCAAGGCCGCTTTGAGTTCGCCGATGGTAGTGACCCGTCCGGTTTCGAGTGTTAGCGGCGGCAATTTTCCTTTGGCAATTCTCTTGCCACGTTCATCCGTGATGGACCATTCCGGTTCCGCCGGCAGATTCCTCGGGCCAAAATGTGATATTTGAGCAACTGCCGTGAAGGTGTCCGCCGTCGTGAGC
>CAIQXC010000183.1 GCA_903875675.1 Akkermansiaceae bacterium | reverse complement strand
GCCCGACGCGTCTCCATGGGCAGTACACGGAACTGCTGTTCCACAGTGGCCATCGGAGGTTCGCCGGCATGAGCGACTGACAAAGCCGACAAAATCAGGCTAATTGCGATTGCTGTCGGGTTGTGTTTGTTTTTCATTCTTTTGGACTACCCAATTAATTTCATAAGGTGCCGGAGGAGATATTTTATATGTTCTCGTTGAGTTGATTTGATTTAGAAGTCAACGCAATCATTTGTGGATCTGCAACGTCACCGGGCCGATCAGGCCGGACGGATCCAACGGCGACTGCGCATTGTACGGATCACACAAGCAGTACGTGAAGCGGCCCGTCTTGAACTTTTGCCCGCCAAAGAAGCCGGGCGGACATTCCACCGTTCGCACGTTGGCATCGGCAGGCTGCTTGTCGCCGATAAGCCGGTTTGCCCAGCGGTTGACCACTTCAATTTCCAACTGGTTGTCGCCGGCTTTGATGGCGCTGGTGACTTCGACCCGCCACGGCGCGCACCACACGACCCCGAGGTCCTTGCCGTTCAACCTAACCCGTGCCATGTCGTGGACCACGCCCAAATCGAGATACGTCTTTCCTGCCGGAACATGGGTGAAATCAATGGATTTCCGATAGATTGCGATGCCAGAATAATATTTGATCCCTGACTCCGGTCGGGCCGTCCAATCCTGCAGGGTGTCAAAAGTGATTTTTTCCGGACCGCCCCACTTCGAATCGAACGCAACTTCCCATGCGCCGGAAAGTTCCTCGATCGTCTTCAATTCCGGGAAATTCTTTCCTGATTTAGCTACGGATGCTTCCCCCTTCCTATCAAACACGACGAAGTAACTCTGGAAAGCGTCGAACTCCATGGGGATGGTCGTCAAACCATCGGCCCGCTCGATTCGCGGCAGCGGCCGCTGTTCTCCGGTCACGGGATCCCAGAGTTGTGCGCTGCCTTGGCCGACCCGGAAACGGCAGTCCGCCTTGATCGGAGTGTTTGTCTTATTGGATACGTAATAGATGTCCCTATCCTCGGTGCAGCGATGGCCGTAGCGCACGGAAGCACTTGCGGTGAAATCTTCCTTCACGCCCATCTCCTGCAACAGGGCCGCCGTCAGATCATAAGATGGATAAAGCGACGGACGGGGTTGCCCGCCAAGGTTCCATGGCCCCATGGTATAAGCGCCAAGAACCATGGCATCCTTCCAGTCTCCCGGTTTCGTCACCGCCTGTTCCCAACCCGGCTGGGCGGTCAATCCAGCAGACCATGACGTGTCTGTTTTGACCACCTCGCGGGACCCGTCTTTGTAGTTCAGGTCAAACGAACCGATCCATCCGGCAGGATTGGGTACGGGCCCGCCGTTGATGGCTTCAACGGCAAGAACATTGACTCCAGGACGCAGGAAGGATGTGATCGATGTCTTGACGGTGACGTTGAAATGATCGCCCGCGCTGACCTTCTTTCCATTGATCCACAAGATGAAAGAATTGTCTGCGGTCACTGAGGAGGTGGCGGATGCCAGGGCTTTCGTCGCGTCCACAGAAATAATCCGTTGGAAATATCGGGTCGCCGGCGGTGCGTTTTGGGCGGGGTTCCCTTCGGGATACCAAATCCACTCACTTTCGAAAATGGTATCGGGCCGGGCGTTCGGAACCTCCGGCGACAGTTCGCCTCCCCAGTGGATGACACCGTTCCCATAACTGCGCTTGGTCGCCGTCTTCGGCACGTCTGTGCTTCCCCAGAGATCCTTGGCAAGCGCTTGGACTTCAGCGTCGCAGGCGGGATAGCCCGAGAGGCTGGGCGATTTGAGCGGTGGCGTGCCAACCACCGTGGCTCCGGCTTTCACCAGGTCGAGTATTTTGGCGAGCAGTCCCGGGGTCATTGTTTCAATCTGCGGCAGAACCATCAGCCGGTAGGAACTTCCTCCCGGGAAAGCGATCCGCCCGACCTTCACTTCAGCCCTGGCCATGAGGATCTTCGGAGAGCATCCATCGAATCCATGACCTTTCTTGTCTGCCCACACGCCGCTGCCTTCCAGCGCACTGGGCGGAGGCAGGAAGATATGGGGCGCTCCTTCGGGAGTCAGATAGAGCACGTCGGAAACCGTGACCCCCTGGCGGAGAAGTTCCGAGCAGCGGGTAAGGTAGCGGTGGTAAGCCGACACCATGGGCCACCAGGTCTGATTGCGGTGCCAGTGTACGCCATGCGGTCCAAAGGTCAGGCCGGGCTTGTACGCATCGCCCAGGGCCTGGTGCGCGAAGGTATGGAACACGAAACGGTTGATGCCCACGCAGAACGCCCAATCACCCTGACTCTTCAACGACCACGGATAGGCATCCAGTCCTCCGTTGCAAGTGAAGGATTCGGCGGATACGATAGATTTCCCCATCACATGGCCTATGGAGGTCGATTCGAAAACACTGTAGGCCGTATCCACGGCGTTATGCCAGAACTCTGCCATCGGGACATCCGCCACCGCGCCCAGGTCGAGATCGCCAGCGGGATCCATGTCATACGGTTCGATGGAAAGCGAGAGCCCGTGTTCCTGCCCGTACTTCTTCACGGCCCCGGCATGATGCTCGAGCACCAGTTCCTGCCCGGTCAAGCGGAGGTCCCACAGGAAACGCTCAGACATTTCGAGGCTTTTGATGGCACGCCCCGTGTAGACAGGCAACCATGGCTGCGCATCATAGCCACGCCTTTTTTTGAACTCATCAAGGAGCGATGGCGTCCAATTCTGGGAGCCGGCTTCCCAGCTATCCATGTGCAGGGTGGTCAAGCCGTGCTCCTTGGCGCGCGGACCTATCTTTAGCAGCAGTTTCCCGATGTATTGGTCCAGATGATAGTTGATAGCGGCCGTGTCGAATTTGTCGCACTCCAGGCCCAGCGCGGTGGAAGGAGCGGGCCGGCTGCTGGCACCCGTGGGACGGCGGCCCATGCGGACTAGGGTCCAATCCCCAGCCGGAACCTTCCAGTTGAGGGTCCCGTCGGGTTTGAGCTGCTTCGTGAGATCCACGATCTCATTCGGCTGGATGACGCCTGACGGCGCTGGCTCCCAATAGTGTGCCGAAGTCGGCAGATAGGGTTTAACATCCTTAAATATCGAATACGGCCCTCTGAGGAAAAGTGCCTTTTCGTCAATGTCGGCAATGAGGGGTTTGCGACTGGGGAAGGCCAGAACGGCCACATCCTGGAAATACGGACTGGCCATGCTGTTGAACTGGGTGGAACGTTGCGTGGGCAGGGGAAGCGTCGCCGAATAATTCATCGGCCCCGTGATCTCGACCGAACTGTACACCAGGTGCTGCATGGATTGCTCAGGCTTGACCCAGGGGCCCCCGCTCCCTGCCCAGCCCGGGCCGATGCCGAGGGTGATATCGATACCCAGGCGTTCCGCGTCGCGGACGGATTGAACGAAAAGCTCCTGCCACTTGGGGCTCATGAATGCCACCGGACCAACCGGAGGCACGCCAACGTCCACCTCAAGAAAGATCAGGTTGCCGAGTCCCGCCGCCTTCATGGATTCCAGATCGGCGGTCATCTCCTTGCCATTGAGATTGCCGTTCAGGAAATACCAATACACCCCGGGCCGCGCGGAGTCCGGCGGATTGAGGAAATTGTTTTCCAGTTCGCCCGAAGCCAGCACCCAGCCGCAAAGCACACTCGGCGCAAGCACCATGCCTAATTTCATATACGTTTTCATATGCGATCAATTGCGTTCATCTGTGGTTCTATTTATTGCTGTCGGGTTACTTCTGTCCCTGGCTCTTGTTGAGATTCACCAGCGCCTCGGCAAAGGCCTTGCCGATGGGTGCCATGATTTTGGCAGCACCGAGATAGTGATAGCCACCGTTGGAGACGCCAGCCTTCAGGCGCTTGTCCTCCTCGTCCGTGAGTTTCTCACCCTTTTCCGCCCGCGCTTGCAGTGCGGCCAGATCGTCGTCCCAGAAGGGAGCCGTTTCCACCGCCACCACGTTGCCCTTGAATTCAGGAAGCGACGCAGGCGCGGCCATTGCTGCGCGGAAATGCTGCATACGCAATCCGGCTTTCATGCCATCAATCCCCATGACGCCAATCACGAACGGCATCTTCGGAGCAGAAAGATCCTTCCGTAGATCACGGATGAATAGCGTCAGCAGTTTAGAGTACATAGCGTACCCGCCAGGCTGATCCGAGTCCTCATAGTACCATTCATTGATATAGTCGTTAAACCCCTGGAACCAGACGAAGCCCGCCAGTTCATAGCCTTGCTTCGGATCGTACTCAGGAACCACACGCTTGATGTCCGCCAGCACCTTCCTCACATGCGCTATCATGTGGCGATAGAACACGCCGTGCTCTTGCTTGGCAACTCGCTCCTGCAGTTCGTTCAGGTCCTCGTTGTGCTGTTTGGCCCAGTCGAGGGATTTTTTGCTGGCCACGTAAGGTTCGGCGCTGGGTGGACGGAAGTCAGAGCTTAGATCCCTGCCGCCCCAAGCAGTCTTGATGATCAGGATCGGCTCATTGAGCGCCTTCTCCATGTATATGCCAAACGTGAATTCCGGACCAAACTGCTCTTTTGAGGCTCCGAAACCTGCCTTCAGTTTGCCGGTCTGCTCGTTCAAATCCGAATAGCGATCGCCGAGACAGCCGATCTGCGAGATCCAAACCTTATCCAACACCCGTGGTGTGCCGTCGGCATTGCG
>CAIQXC010000182.1 GCA_903875675.1 Akkermansiaceae bacterium | reverse complement strand
GGGCGTCATCGCGCAGGAACTCGCCGCCCCACTCCTTGATATTGAAGGGCGGGTTGGCGAGGATGAAATCGAAGCGCAGGTCCGGGAATGCGTCCTTGAGCAGGGTGCCCTCGTTGTTCCAGCGAAGGTCGCCGGTGATGCCCCGGATCGCCAGGTTCATGCGGGCGAGGCGGTAGGTTTCCGGGTTCCTTTCCTGACCGAACACCGCGATGTCATCCAAGCGCCCGGCATGCGCCAGCACGAAGCGGTTCGACTGGACGTAGAACCCGCCGGTGCCGTGGCAGCAATCGTAGATCCGGCCCCGGAACGGCTCGATCATCTCCACCATCATCGTCACCATGCAGCGGGGCGTGTATTGCTCGCCACCCGCCTTGCCCTGCATCGCCGAAAACTCGCCGAGGAAAAACTCATAGACGCGGCCGAGGAAATCAAAGTCCTCCGCCATGCCGGTGAGGTTGAGGTTGGTAAAATGGTCGATGAGTCCGCCGAGCATCTGGGAGCTGAAATCCGCCTTGCCGAAAATCTTGGGCAGCACGCCCTTGAGTTCATCGTTCGACCGCTCGATGGCGCGCATCGCGTCATCCAGGCGCTTGCCGACATCCTCCGAGCGGGCGTGATCCTGGAGGTAGGACCAGCGGGCCTCCTGCGGCACCCAGAACACGTTGTCCGCCTGATATTCCTCAGGATCGTCCTTCATGGCATGGGGCGTGTCGATCAACTCCGCCTCCTTCCGCTCAAAGGCGGCGGACAGGTAGCGCAGGAATACCAGGCCCAGGCAGACGTGCATGTAGTCGGTGGGCGGCACTGCGCCGCGCATCTTGTCTGCGGCGTCCCAGAGTTGGACTTCGAGGGTCTTGGCAGGGGCGGGCGCGGCGGCTGCTTTGCGTTTGGCGGGCATAGAGGGTGGCTGGGGCTGAGACAATGCGGGTGGATCTGGAGGGCGGGCGGGCCGGGCCCTTAAGGCGGCGTGTTCAGGCGCTGAGCGGCTGAAGGGAAGCCATTCGTCGTCACCCGTCGCCAGCGCCGAACCGTCCGCCGGACCGAGCGGGCGGAAAGACGAGGATGGCTGGAGGTGAGCACAACGGAAGGGAAGCCTAACGGCAGAGCGTTGGGAAGCGGCAATTTGCCATTGGCATCGATTCCTTCGCTCTCTAGCCCGACTTTCGCTGTTAGTTGCTAGAAATGGCTAATTTTGCTCCCCTGAGACGCTGGCACCCTTGATTTTCCAAGGGTAGCCTTGCGGAAATGCCTGTGGTGGAGACCTTTTGAGAAAATGAACGCAATCTCAACGATTTGGATCAGAAAAGCGCACTAACAGCGAAAGTCGGGCTAAGGCGGCGTATTGGGGTCGTGGTGGGGGTCCTTCAAAAATACAATTACTTCTGATAGACATGTTTAGAACCAGTCCTTCAAAGTCGTAGATATTGAACCGGCGGGACCAGTGGGAATTCTGTCAAGATTTGCACACTGGATCCATTTCCCGATGGCAATTCACCATTCATCGTGAATGGGCACCTACCCGATGATGGCAAGATGACCTATCATTGAGGGGAATTCTTTCACTTGCCTGGATTGGCCGGCGTCCGGTTGCCTTGGATGGATACATTCTCGCAATCCTGCAGATAGAGCCAGTTCACATCGGATGTGTTGCCCAATCCGGTGGGATTCGGCGCGTCGGCGGGGTAATCGATGCAGTTGCCGCGGACCTTCAGGCCATCGACATTGTGGAAGATGAGCGGAGTGGTCGAGGTGCGAGCGAAGTCGTTGTCAGTGATCGTCATGTTCGTGACCGGCCGGGCTTGGAAACGGCGTGCGTTGCTACCGCCGCCCGGCGGCTGCAATGAGACACTGATCGCAGCGCCGTCGGGCGGTGAATCAAGGAAGCGGTTGCCGCGGACGGTCAAGTCACGGGCGAAGGGTCCTTCCATCCACGGTCCCCAAGTCTCGAACTGGATCGCAAGCCCTTGCCCGACATTCTGCAGGGTGTTGTTTTCGATGAGTCCGCCCGGCGAGCCGTTGATCAAGGTGCGCTGGAAGTTATCGTGCAGCCAGCAGTTGCGCAGGACAAATCCCTTGGCCGATCGTTTGCCGTCGAGCACCACCAGGGAAAGCGGCGCAAGTTCGAGCGGCTTGTCCAGTTCAACCAACACCTCGCCCTTCGCCTGGAGGTTGTCTCCGATGGGCAGCGACGGGCCGTCGGGTGTCCCCTTGGCAGACACCACCCTGGCGATTCCTAACAATGCGACCGAGAGTTGATCGCGGAACTCGATGGTGTCGCCCGCCGCATAGGGCCCCTGTAGGTGGTAATGGCGTGCATCGACCTTATGGACGACCCTCCCGAAACTGCCGTGAATGTTCAGGTTGTCGTCAGCTCCGTAGGCCAGTTCGCAGCGGTCGAGAGTCGGGCCGCGGTCGGCACCGGCGAGGTGGAAGATGTCGGCGCCGAAGGCGTGCAGGCGGTTGGTGTGCGGACGCCGCGTGGCCCGCACCCGCCGATAGACGTTGCCGCCTTCGCCGCCGCCTTCGTTCACCGCCATGCCCGGGCTCGACCAGATGTTGACGTCCTCAAAGCGCATGCCGGCGCAGTTAGAGGAACGGAGCGCGGTGCCGGTGCGGATGCTGGCAACCACATAATCGCCCGCCTGAAGCGAGGCCGGAATCCCTGACAATCCGATATCGCGGCACACGATGCTTTTTCCGTCCCCGTCGAGTTGCCACGCACCGGGACTGTGGCGGTGGTTGATGAATTTCCCGTCCACGTCGTAGAACATAAACGCACGCTGACCCTCGGCTTCCGCCTCGCCGTTCGCGTTGCGGGGTTCGTATCCTGGCATGATCGTCGCACGGATCGTCTTCGCAGCGCGGTCAACTTCGGTGACGCGTGCCTGGAACCAGCTGGGGATGGTGAAGTCGATGCTCAGACCGCGCACGGTCACGTTGCGGCACTCTTCAAGCAGCAGCGCATGGATCATCGGTGGCTCAAACCAGAAAGTGACGCCTTCCGCAACGATCTCCAGATCGGTGATATTCGTCAGCGTTGATTCCTGGCTCCAGCGTGCGTGAAAAAGGTACTCGCCCGGGGGAATCACGATCCGGCCGGCCTTGGCGGTTGAAGCGTCGCAGATCGCCTTCAGTATATCTTGCCCCTTCCCGCGGAGGGCCTGCTTTCTGTCTTCGCTGAACGCTGGAAACCCAGTCGGAAGGTCAGGGCGCCAGCCCGAAACAAACGGTTCCGGCACGATCTGGAACGCCACACTTACCCGAACTGGTTGCAGCCCCGCCGCCACGCAGAAATCCACCCTTGAGCCTGGATTGAGATCATACGCTGTGACATCGAATCCATGGCGGATAGAATCAGTCATATCAAGCTTCCGACTCCAAATCGTCTTCCCGTCGATTCGAATGTCGAACACAGCATCCGACTCCAATGAGAGTTTTTGCACGTCGCCAACCATCCGGACGCTTCCCGTGGCGTTAGGCACCCAATGTCGAACGGCTGACTGACCGGATTTTACTTCGAAGGTGGTGTCAACTTCCGAGAGTGCATCTTGAAATCCCGGCCTGCCAACCCTCTCCGCATGCATCCCCATTATCGTGCAAATCCAGAGAAACAGACAGATTGCCAATTGAGTTCCTATGCTGGGAACCAGTCCTTCAAAGTTGCAATGATTGGGTTGATATTTTCGGGCGTGGGTTGGATGGTCGGGCATGGTTGTGATGCTCTCACCGCAGTTGATTCCCTTGCCCGCCTCAAAGCGCCGACACTTGCCGATCACACCGGCGGAGCCTGACGCCTTGGGTTGAGTTTCTGCCGATGTGAGCGGGGCGCTGATGCCTATCAGGATCATCGCCAGACCGAAAGCCTGCGGCACCTGCTGGATATTCCGTGACTCGGCGGTCTGGCTATGGGTGGGTTTGTTTAACAAATAGTGACTCATTTTGACTGATACGTCTTAAACTTGCATAAAGTTCAGCCTCAGCGACTGAATCTGCACAGATATAGACGGGCTGCTTTGGGTTCAGGAACCCTTACCTTTGTGCGATAGGGGCAAATTACGCATCTTGACTTGGGCAAGGAAATCGCACAAATTCCTTGCATGACGCAGTCCACCCTTACCAGCAAGCACCAGACCACAATTCCGAAGGCGGTGGTTGCGGCACTGGGACTGCGACCCGCTGACCAATTGATCTATGAAATCGAGGCCGACGGCCGGGTGTTGTTGTCGGCAAAAACCGGTACATTCGCCAGCGTGGCCGCCGGTATAGGTCGCAAGCCGCAGACAGGGCCCGCTCGCTCTGTGGCAGAGATGGACACGGCGATCAAGAACATGGCGCGCAAGCGCTTGTCCCGAGCAAACCGATGACGGCGCTCGACACCAACGTGCTGGTCCGCTTCCTCACACAGGACGATCCGGGGCAATTGGCGCAGGTCTTGCGGATGTTGAACCGGAAGCGTGCTTTGTTCTTCGTGTGCGATCTGGTTTTGTCGGAGACAGACTGGGTGCTGCGCAGCCTCTACGATTGGACGGGCCGGGAGGTGGCGGATGCCTTTGCGCGCTTGGCAACGATCCATAACCTCACGTTTGAGAACGAAGGGGGCTTGAGATCATCGCTCAAAGCCCTGCGCGAGGGGGCTGATCTAGCGGATGAGCTGATCGTGCGCAACTGCCGGGACCGTGGTGCCAAGAGTTTTGCGACCTTCGATACGGGAATCGTGCGCAGACACAGGCCCTTTGCGGGCATCCCTAGCTGAATTCAAAACCCCGTATTTCATAACTATTTTGTGTCATTTGGCGTAACTGATTGAATCACCACTGGCCCGAGCAGACCGGACGTGAGCAAGCCGGATCTTTCAGGAGGGTTTGCGGGATTGATCGGGCTGAAAGCGATATTGCTGTGGGTGTAGCGTTTCTCCTCGGGCAACGATGCATCGCCGATCCGCCGGTTAGGCCACAGGTTGATCACCTCAATCTCAAGATCGTTAGGTCCTATTTTTACCCCGCTGGTGATCTCGACGCGCCAGGGAGCCGTCCAGACGATCCCCAGATCCTTGCCGTTGAGCTTCACCCGTGCAGTGTATTTCACAGAACCCAGAGAGAGGTAAAAAGGGCCGCGATTGCCAACCCCGCCCGAGAAGGTGAAGGTCTTATGATAGATCGCCGTGCCGGAGTATAACTTGATCCCTTCCTCGGGCCGCGTGATCCAATCATCAAGCTTCTCGAAATTCACCTTGCCGGGTCCGCCCCACTTCGGGTCGAAGGTCACCTCCCACGCGCCGGTGATCTCCTGTGCTGTTGTCAAGGCTGGGAAATTTTTTCCCGAGCCATCCTGGCCTTTGGCCACAACAGACTTCTGTATATCTTTACTGAACACCACAAACGCGCTCTCAGACGGCGCGAATTCAAACGGAATTTCGGTCATACCGTCGGCCAAGGTCTTGCACTCCTTGAGTTCGCGCACCTGGCCTGTCACTGGATTCCACAACTCCACCCGAGCTCCGCTGGCGCGGAAGGTGCACGTCACATTCTCGGCGCGGTCCATTCGGTTGGCGACATAATAGATCTCGGTGCCCTTGTCGCTGCGGTGGATCCAGTCGATATAGGTGTCGGGCTTGCCGCCGGCATGACTGAAATCGGGATGGATCTTGGCCTGGGCCAGCAGTTCGCGCGGTGTGATTCCCCACACCACACGGCCTTTGCCCAAGGCATGTTCCTTCACCGTTTTGCCATCGCAATTGCCCCACAATTCCGTGGCCAATGCCTTCACTTCCTGATCACAGTGCGGATAGTCGGTTAGCCCAGGTGCCGCCACAGGCTTGGGCCCGACCAGGGTCATGCCGTCGCTCACCAGTTTCTTGAGTTTGCGCAGCACCTCGACGGTCATGGTGGTGCTTTCTGGCAGGACCATCATGCGGTGGCTCATGCCATCCGGCAGCACGATCTTGCCGTTGCTAACACCGAGGCGTGTTAGGATGATCTCGGTATTGCAGACGTCGTAGTCATAACCCGCCCCGAGACCCGGATCGACATGCTTGGGCTGGACGAAATTGGGGCATTGATCGCCGTTATAGAAAAGCACATCGGCCGCAAAAAGTCCCTGTCGGAGCATCTGGCTGCAGCGCGCAATATAATCATTGAAGGCGCGCACTTGGCTCCACCAGGTGACCTTGCGGTTAAAATAGGTCCCGGAGCAAAACTCCTCGCCGGGATATCCCTCATCACTACGGGTGGCGCTGGAGAAGACGAAGAAGCTGTTGAATCCCTCGCAGAAGGCCCGGTCGGCGGTGGGTTTGAGCGATGCCGGGTACTCCTCCCAGTGGAAGTGTTGGAGAGCGGAAAACGCTTCGGCGGCAACGATGGGCTTGCCATAGAGGTGCCCCGCCGAGGCGGCCTGCTTGGCGGACTTGTTCTGCATATCTTCGGTCCAAAGCCCACACTGCCAGAATTCACCCATCGGAATAGCGGTGCGTCCCAGGTTTTTCAGGCCATCTAACGACATCCACTTCGGACAACATTGGCCGCCGGCCTCGCTCTGCTGGATGATGCCCTTGGCCTCTGCCAGCTTGGAAAGGCGGCCGAAATAGTTTTCGGCCACGCAATCGGCCACGGTCCTACGGTAATCGTAGAGGAAACGGTCCGTGAACTCTGGACTGACCAATTCCCAGCCCGCCAGCGCCGGCAGATATGGCACAGGATCATAGCCGCGGTATTTCTTGAAATCGTCGCGGAAACCGGTCGACCAGTTAGGCAGCTTCATTTCCCAACTATCAACCTGCACGGAGCGGAAAACCTTGCCAGTTAATGGGCCGGCTTCCTCAATGAGCGGTGTGCCGGCATGGGCAAACTGGAAATCCATGGCAGCAGGGTCCAACGGATCAGCTTCCAATCCTGCCCCGGTTGGCGACGACCAACTCGTCACATCGCCCGTCATCGTGTAGCCTGTGCGAAGAATGGTCCACTTGCCATCCGGCACATCCCACTCCAGCACGCCCTCGGCCGTGCATTTGGCGGTTAGATCGATGATGGATTTCAGCGTCACGGTAGCACCCGCTTCCGCCGGTAGCAGCGGTTTCATCGGCTCGGCGCAGATTTCCTTGATAGGAGTCTTGACCCCATCGCCGAAAGAGTCCTGCACGAGCTTATACGTCAACTGCTTCTGACGGTCCGGGCTGGACTTGGCCGAAACATTGGGAAACGCCTGAATCGCGATATCGCGATAGAATTTCGGATCGCCCGGCTGCGCCAGCTTCTCTTTGAAATGTTTAGGCCCGGTGACGACCACTTCCGAACTGACCTGTTTCTTGCAGCCGAACTCGGGCTTGATCCATGGTCCACCGGCATTCCAGCCGCTGCACAAGATCGCGCTGACGCCGAGGCCGAGCCGGTCCGCTTCTTTGACCGTGTGTTTGAAGAGTGCCCGCCATTCCGGGCTCATATAATCAGGACCTTTGCCCCCTACCCCGGGACCGCTGATGCTGTAAACGCTCACCCCGCCGATGCCCTGGGCCTTCATGGCTTCCAGATCGGCGGTGATGCTGGCGCGGTCCACCTTGTCGCCCAGCCAGAACCACCACGTCCACATCCGCGCCGCATCCGGCGGAGTGGCAAAGTCTTGTTTTAGATCACCGGCCAGCAGCGCCATGCCATACCAGCAGAATCCCAGCGAGGTTGTTAGTTGTATCAATTTTTTCATCTTTGGAGCGGTGATGGAAGCTGCGGGCGTTTTGCTATAGTTATCCCGCTCGATGCGGGGCAGGATCAAGCGCGCGAATTCAGACCAGCCGACCTCATCCTTCACTGGATCGGTCAGCACTTCCCAATCGGAACACCTTTCTAACATATCCCGTGCCTCGGCTGCGGTAGCCTGGGGCAAACGCGCCCGGTATTCCGCGCGGATGAGGGATTCCAGATGAAAAATGTCGATGCGGTCCTTGTCGCGACCGGTGTCGATCTTGTTTAGGATCAGATCGATGGGATGCGGGAGCAGGGTGCCGTCGGCCCGGAATCTGGCACGCTGACAAACTCCGTCGAAATCCGCTTCCTCGAATTCGTTGGGTCGGCGAAACACATCCAGCGGGCAATCGAGACCAAGAACCCGAATCATGCCGTTTTCTTCGACGACTTCTGCCAGCGCAGCGCCCGTCACAGGCATCCAACCAGGCAACCTCAGTCGTTTCAATTATAGGGGAGTGATGCCAGCATGGTGTTGAATTGGAGCCGTATGGATGATTCCCGTTCACAGGGTTCGCCAGGTCGGCGCAAGCGTTGGCAGATATCCGAATTGACCGCCGGTTTCCTAGGCTTTTCGTTGATTTGATGATGGTCGGGGCACCTTGACTCGAATCAAAGGCCCCTTCGTCAAAAACGAGGACGTTTACAGAGTTCTGAGACCGTCACTGCAGGAAAGGCACTTCAACTCAGTGGCCGCCTTCGGGGCAGTTGCAGGAGCTGGTGTAGCGGGCTCCCACCACATCCCAGTTGACCACATTCCAGAACGCAGCGATGTAGTCGGGGCGGCGATTCTGATAGTTCAGGTAATACGCGTGTTCCCAAACGTCGAGTCCCAGCAAGGGGCGGCAGGCACCGCCGCCAGCGCAGCCACCAAAATCCAGACCCATGATCGGGTTGTCCTGGTTGGCCGTCGAGCAGATGGAAAGTTTGCCCTCACTGGAGCACAGCCATGCCCAGCCAGAGCCGAAGCGGCCGGCAGCAGCCTTGCCAAAGGCCTCTTTCATGGCATCGAACGAGCCGAAAGCCGCGTCGATGGCCGCTGCCAACTCAGCGCCGGGTGCCTTGGCTCCGCCCGGCGCAATCATTTTCCAAAACAGCGAGTGATTGACGTGGCCGCCACCGTGGTTGCGCACCACGCCACGGATGTCTTCTGGCACCGACTTGAGGTCGGCAATCAATTCACCCGGGCATTTTTCCTCAAGCTCTGGTTTGCCGGCGATGGCGGCATTGACGTTGGTGACGTAAGCCGCGTGGTGCTTGGTGTGATGGATTTCCATTGTGCGGGCGTCGATGTAGGGTTCGAGCGCGTCGTATGCGTATCCGAGTTCGGGAAGGGTGTAGGCCATGGTCGTGTAGGTTGGGGGTGATGATGAATGCCTCATCCGGCATCGCACAACGGCGTGTACGGGACGTAAGCTGCGGAATATATTCGCCAATCCCAGCCGCGCAAGCTGCAATCCTGCAAATTATTGCTCGCTTGATAGGAAAAATTCCTCTTTTCTTCGTTTCTGAAACCAGTCAACCCGCTGTCATCGTGCTAGAACTCAAAGACGTTTGCTTCACCATCCGCAAAGACGGCAACGAGGTGAACCTGATCGATCGCATATCGCTCAAGGTTCCCAAGGGGCATTTCATGGCGATCGTCGGCCCGTCGGGTTGCGGCAAAACCACCCTGCTCAAGACCATCGCCGGCCTCAATCCGGAGTCCTCAGGCACACTCTTTTGGGATGGCCGGGACCTCTCCAAAGGCGGCGACTTCGCACCATCCGAAATTGGTTATGTG
>CAIQXC010000181.1 GCA_903875675.1 Akkermansiaceae bacterium | reverse complement strand
TGCGGGGCCCTGTGGCGCTTTTGAGGTCGAACATTGAGTTCTGAGACTTGCTCCGCGATTGCGGTCTCAGGTCATCCACTCAGCCCGCCGTGGATTCCCAACCATCAAAATCACGGATTTCACGATCATCAGCAATTTTGGCTCTGATACCCAGTCAGGTTATTAGAATGTGTCAAAATTGTCGCAAACAGCCAGTTGTCAATCATATATGTTAGATAGTAGCTTGAACGCCTGAACAGTTGCTTGAGTGATAAATCTTCATCTCCGATGCCACCAATAACTTGGGATTCACATCTGGGGGTGCATCTTGTCCGCAACGAACTGTTTAACCCAACATAAACAACCAAATTATGAAACAAAACTACAAATATCACTGGCTCCGCTCCGCGCTCTTCAACGCTGCCCTGGCAAGTATCACCGGACTATGCTCACCCATGGCGCATGCCGCATTTGGCTTCACCGGAGTCGCTGCTGGTGACGCAACGAGTGACAGCGTGATCGTTTGGACGCGTGCCGCCGACGATGCGTCGCCGGTCACCGCCACGGTGACGATGTCGCTGGCTACCGACAACACGATGACGAATATCGTCACCACGACAAGCGGCACCACAAGTGCGGTCAACGACTACACGCTCAAGTTTGCCACCAGCGGGCTGCAACCCGCCACTGTGTACTATTATCAATTCCAATCCGGTGCCAGCTCCAGCAACATTGGAAAATTCAAGACAGCACCAACCGCCGGGGCTGCGGTGCCGGTTCACTTCGGATTCAGCGGTGATCTTGACGGCCTGATGCGTCCATACGCACTGGCCAGTACATTGCCAGGCCAAGCACTCGACTTCTATGTGAACCTCGGCGACACGATTTATGAGAATGCGAGCAATGTGGCTGGCAATGCGGCTACACCGTATTTGAATTCGCCATCGGTGACGCTCTCGGGCTCTTCCGCGAGTCTCAACGGGGTGCCGGCGGCCGGGACCACCTTTGCAACGCAAGCGCAGTTGTTTGCCGACTACTCGAAAAAGTACCGCGAGCAATTTCTTCCGGTAAATAGCGGCGGTCAGAATGGTCTGAAGGACTTTTACGCTGGCCAGGGCAATTACACGCTGCTAGACAACCACGAATTGGGCAACCGCCAGTACATCAACGGCGGCGCGCCCGCCGGCGGCTCAGTGGGCGGTGCGACAGGTAACGATATGCCCACTGGACGCGGCGTGGATGCCCGCGCCAATGGGACGGGCAATGCGGGCAATATCAATGATGCCAACTCCTCGGCGAGCGACTATATGAACCGAACCGTCGGTTTTCAAACGCTCGAGCAGGCATATCTGAACTATCAGCCAGTCGCCGAACGCGGCAGTATCAATTCCCCTTCCGACCCGCGTTCACACGGCACCAAGCAATTGTACTTTGCCCAATCTTGGGGAAAGAACGCCGTCTTCATCAATGTGGACGACCGCTCCTATCGCGATATCCGCCTCAAGACTGCCGATGGCAGCGCCGACGACACTGGCACCCGCGCGGACAATCCGAACCGCAGCTATCTGGGTGAAACGCAGTTGGCTTGGCTCCAACAGACGCTGCTTGCCGCACAGAATGCCGGCACGCCTTGGAAGTTCATCGCCGTCTCTAACCCCATCGATCAAATCGGCCCGATCGGCAGTGCTTTGAGTGGCGTCACCGCTGCCGCCATGACCTCCTACAGCGGCAACGCCGCCTACGGGCCGGTGGCTTCTGACGGCGGCAAGGCATGGGTCGGCGGCTACCGCGCTGAGCGCAACGCCTTGCTCAAATTCATCGCCGAGCACCAGATCACGAACGTCGTGTTTCTATCGACCGATGACCATCAGAACCGGATCAACGAATTGCTCTACTCGCCGAGTGGGCGGACTGGACCCGGCACCCCCGGGTTTTCGCAAGCCGACTATAAGAAAGTCCCCTATTGCTTCGAAATCGTTTGCGGTCCTCTCGGTGCAACCGGCCCCGATCTGTTCCTCAACCATGACTTTGCACATATCAAAGGCGCTACCGACATGATCGCCAACGCTCAGGCCGCCGCCGGAGTTAACACGATCGGCCTGCAGGGGTATCCCGGCCTGCACCATGTGGTCCGCGAAGGCGACCCCAACGCCTCAACCAATCCGCAACCCGTGGATTTCTACAGCCCGGACACGTTCAACTATAACCTGTTGGACGTCAGCGCCGATGGTAAAACCCTAACGGTGAAGAGCATCGGAATCAACTCCACGGCACAAAACAGCGCCTCGGAATACAATGCCTCCAGCAATCCCGCGCGGGAGGTCTTCAGCTTCCAGGTGGATGCTGCCAATCCCCTCGCCGGCATCGATCATATCATTGTTGTCTATCAGGAAAACTGGTCCTTTGACGGCCTCTACGGCAATTTCCCCGGTGCCGATGGCCGGGCCAGTGCCAGTGCGGCCTCCCTCAATCAGATTGACCGGCTCAACGGCAACCTCCTCGCCAACGAGTTGGGAACCAACAACTACAACAATCCGTCGAAGACCTCGCCGTTGCAGAACACGCCACCACAGCCGTTCAATGCTGGCGGTGCGATCGACACGACCTTTCCGGCAGGTCTGAATACGCTGCTGCCATTCAATGCCGGGAGTTATATTGCGCCAACCGCTACCACTGGCGACATCTTCCATCGCTATTGGCAGGAACAATTCCAGACCTATGGTGTCGTGCAGACAGCCCCGGGGGTGGATGCCGAGGCTGGCAATAACAGCGGCTTCATGAGCTGGAGCGATAATCCGGGTCTGGTCATGAGTTATTACGATGCCTCAAACCTGCCGGAAGGCTTGCTCGCACAGCAGTACACGATGTGCGACAATTTCTTCCACTCGGCGTTTGGCGGCTCGTTCCTCAACCATCAGTTCCTGATTGCTGCTGCGCCGCCGGTCTATACCAATATGCCCACGGGTAACAATGCCAACATTGCCTATCTTGACGGCAATGGGGTGTTCGTGCTCAACTCCAGCGGATCCAGTGCCGGCAAAATCGTGCGTGATGGCAACATCACTCCGGTGGCCGGAGACCAAATCAGTGTGACGCTCAACGGAGTCGCCAACACGCCCGTCACGCTCGGTGCGGCCAACGCCCAGGTGTTTGCAGGAAATATCGGCAACACCTTCGATAAGCATTACGCGGTCAACACCATCTATTCCGCCAACCTGCAGTCACACGGATCGAGCCTGAGTTCGCTCAACTTGCTGCCCTCGCAAAACAACACCAATCCGACCGCTCCAGACTATCACATCAACATCGGCGACTTGCTCGATGCTGCCAGTGTCTCGTGGAAGTGGTATTCCGGCGGTTGGGAGCAAGCGTTGCAGAGTTCGCCTAATAACCCAATCACGCAGGGCGCACCCGCTGCTCCAAATCTGTTCCAATGGCATCATCAGGCGTTCGCCTTCTTCGAGAAATCGAAGCCGTTCGACGCTTCTCAGCCTAACGGACGCAACCCCTATGCTGCTGCGCATTTGCAGGATGAAACGGTTCTCTATACCGACATTGCCAGCAGCACGCTTCCGGCGGTTTCGTTTGTGAAGTTCCTCGGCCCAGATAACGAACACCCCGGCTACGCGTCGCTCCAACAGGGGCAGCAACACGTCGCCGACCTCGTCGCTAAGGTCCAGGCCAATCCCGCACTTTGGGCGCACACCGCTATCATCGTCACCTATGACGAGCATGGCGGCCGCTGGGACCACGTCACCCCACCGCAGCGCGACATCTGGGGCCCGGGTGTTCGGGTACCCACCATCGTGATTTCGCCGCTGGCCAAACAGGCCTACGTTGATCACACGCAGTATGACACCTCCTCGGTGCTCAAGACGATCGAACAGCGCTTTGGTTTGCCATCGTTGAACTCCACCGATGCGGGTGTTAACAGCCTGGCCGGTATATTCACAACCACACAGGTGACCCGCAGCGGTTTCACCTACGACCGGCGTAGTGGCAAAATGGTGCAACAGATCACAGTGACAAACAACGGTGGCACTCCTCTGGTTGGCCCCATTGCCGTCGCCTTCGATAACCTGTCTGCCACAACCACACTGGCAAATGCCAGCGGCACCACAGCCAATGGTGCGCCGCTGGGCAGCCCGTACGTCACGCTCACCGGTGCTGATTTGGCCCCGGGTGCCTCAGTCAGTGCGGTGCTCCAGTTCACCCGGCCAGCAACCGGCGGAATCAGCTACGGTGCCCGAGTCATCACCGCAAGAGTTAATCCCTAACCGAGTCAAAATATTCCGGGCGGCGTTCCATCCGCTGCCCGGAATATTTTACAAATCTCCAATCAAATACAAATCAATAGTCCTATCGAACCAATGAAAATCATCGCATCAAAATCATTTCAATCCATTAGCTTGCTGGCATGTGCCGGTCTCTTGCTCGCCACTGCAGCCAGCCAGGCCGCCGTTTATCATATATCCATCGACACCACGGCGCTCACGTTGCCCGCCAATCTGGGCTCCGCGCCCTATTCGGTGGACCTTCAATTGAACGCTGGAGACACACTCAATAACAACACAGCCGTCGCTAGTAATTTCACCTTCGGCGGTGGCAGCGGAGCCATCGGTCCCGCCAATGGGTTTGGCGGGGTCAGTGGCAGCATTGCTTCAGGGGTCACCTTGAGCGACAGCAGCCAGTTCAACGAGTTCTATCAAGCATTCGGTGCAGGGACCTCTCTTTCGTTTGATCTGTCCTTGACCCAAGTGGTTGGGGCGGGTCTCACACCGGAGAGCTTCTCGATTGCCATTCTCGATGGCACACTGGCTAACATTCCTACCAATGGTCTGGGTAACACATTGCTTATGGCGAATTTTGATACCACCAACCCCCTGAGCATTGGGCAACTCAACCTTGCATCCGGCACCGGGGATTTTGCCAGCGTCAGTGTTACGGCTGTGCCTGAGCCCACGACAACCCTTTGCGCTCTTCTGGCCTGCGGTGCTGTCGTGATCCGCCGTCGCCGCCTTGCCTAACTGTCTGTCCGCGGTGGGCAATCGCCGCATAACCAATCATCATCAAGCCAGCCCTGGTAACGGGGCTGGCATTTTTGGCGGGAGGACGGGCTTCCAGCCTGTCATGGACGACGGGCTTCCAGCCTGTCGTCTTATGTGACAAAATTGTCACAATTTGCGGTTCAATACCGGTCCTTGACGAGCGTATCCTGCGCCTCGCCTGATTATCTTGAAAAGCAAAAGTTGTTGCCGTTAGGGCAACTTCATGGCTTGGGTCATCAAGTTGTGTGTTGGGCCTGGGGCAAAACCTCACTAGTTTCATGAATCTCCGCCATATTGTCCTGCTGCTCACCGGCATATTCTTTGCCGTGCTGCTGGGAATCGGGTGGCTCCAGCACGAACTTGTGACGCGTATGCACCAAGAAAGCATCAGGGCAATCCTGCGTGCGTCCAAATACGAAGTGACTGCCTTGCAGGCACAGGTGGCATTTAAGAAACAGGTCCAGGAGTGGAAGAACGTGTTGATCCGCGGCCACAATCCCGACGACCGTGCGAAGTATTGGGAATCGTTCTTGAAGGAGGAGAGGCAGACACGCGGGTTGGTTGAGGAAATTGTGCGAAGTTTCCCTCAGTCGTCCCGGATTGGTGGGGTTGCCAGCGAGTTTCTGGAAGAGCACCGGAAATTGGGGGACATGTATCGGATCGCGTTGGTGGCATTCGATGATGGGACGGGCCAGGCCTACCAGCGAGCTGACGTGTTGGTGCGGGGCCAAGATCGGAAGCCGACCGATCTGTTCGGTGCCATCTTGGATCTGGTTGCGGAGGAAAGGACCCAAACCATCCTACGGACTAACACCGAATTGGCGCAGAAGGAACGCTCGTCGCGCTGGTACGCCGCTGGTGGCGCCGGCGCAGCCATGCTCGTGCTCCTGCTAGCCATGTCCAAATGGATCACCGAGCCGGTCAATGCAGCAATTCAGCACGCACACTGCATCGCCAATGGTGATTTGGAAATCAGAATCAAGGAGGGTTCCATCCTCGAGATTCGCAATTTGCAGATGGCCCTCAACAGCATGGCCGCCCAACTCAAAGCCAGTTATGCCAGTATCGAGGCATCTAACCAGGAGTTGATGATCGCCCGTGACATCGCCATCGAATCGTCCCAGCTCAAGAGCCAGTTCCTAACGAACATGAGCCATGAAATCCGCACCCCTTTGAACGGTGTCATCGGTATGACTCGTTTGCTATTGGGTGGCTCGCTCGGCCCTGAGCAGCGGGAGTATGCTCAAATGGCCCACGCCAGCGGGAAGATTCTCCTCAAACTCATCAACGACATCCTTGACTTTTCAAAGATCGAGGCCGGAAAACTCGACTTGGAAATGTTGGAATTTAGCCTGCCTGCCCTGCTGGATGAAATCATCGATTTGCTAACTATCACCGCCCGTGCCAAGGGCCTCCAATTCAGTTGCATTATCGCCCCGGGCACCCCGGAGTTATTGCATGGCGACCCCGCTCGCTTACGCCAAGTGCTGCTCAATTTGGTCGGCAATGGCATCAAGTTCACCGAGCACGGCGAGGTTGTCGTTCACGTCAGTCTAGTCGCGGCCAGTGCCAATGGCACGGTTGTGCGCTTTGCGGTGCGCGACACGGGCATAGGCATTCATGCGGACAAGCAGGTTTTGTTGTTTGAAAAATTCAGCCAGGTGGATGCATCGACGACCCGGCATTACGGTGGATCGGGTCTGGGACTGGCCATCTCCAAACAGCTCGTCGGCCTCATGAACGGCGAGATCGGCGTAGCGAGTGTCGTTGGTCATGGGGCTGAGTTTTGGTTCACCGCTTGTTTTGCCACCGCCCTGCAGTCCACACCCATAGCGCCGCCGCCGCCGGAATTTCCACCCGCGCCTCCGCCACCCATACGGGGTCACTGGCCGTTCCTGCGGGTGCTGTTGGCCGAGGACAACCTCATCAATCAAAAGGTAGCAGCAGGCTTTTTACGCAATATGGGACTGCCGGTGGACGTCGTGGTCGACGGCCGGAAGGCCGTTGATGCCATAGCCACGACCGCCTATGATCTTGTGCTCATGGATATGCAAATGCCCGGGATGGACGGCCTGGACGCCACCCGTTTGATCCGAGCTGCCCACACGGGAGCCAATCATCCCAGGCTCCCGATCATCGCCATGACTGCCAATGCGATGCAGAAGGATCGGGAAAAATGCCTGGAGGCGGGCATGGATGACTACCTCGTCAAGCCCGTTACCCCGGAGTCGTTGGCTCACATGCTTGAGCGCTGGCTGCCAGCGCCAAGTCACATCGATTCGTTGGTGCTGTAATTCTTCTTCAGGCAGTCTCGAACCGAAAATGTGACAACCTTGTCACACTCGAAGGATTCTCCGACCGTCGAGACGTTCCTATTTTCGAGGTGCTGCTGCACTTTACCCCCTTCGAGAATGCTTGAATACAAGCATTCTCGAAGTACGTCATGGTGTGACCGCCCCAATCAAAAGAGGGTCTAACGCATTAGATATCAATTACGCAGATCAGCGCCAGAACCGAAGCAGCACCCCCGATGGACCCTATCCTTGTTATTGAAGACGAAATCGACATCGCGGAACTTATTGCTCTCAATTTGATGCAGGCTGGCTTCTCTCCTATTCTCGCCCATGATGGCATCACCGGTCTCGACCTCGCCAAATCCGGTAACCCGGGACTCATCGTGCTGGACTTGAATTTGCCAAGAATGGACGGTATGCGCGTATTTAGCGAGTTGCGGCGCGATCCGCGCACTCTGCGCACACCGGTCATCATGCTCACCGCCCGTGCCTTACCTGAGGATCGTGTAGCCGGTCTCACACTAGGGGCCGATGATTACGTCACAAAACCCTTCTCCGTCAAGGAGTTGCTGCTGCGCATCAAGGCTGTCTTAAAACGCAGCGCAGTCCACACCGGGTTCAAGCGCCTCTGCGCCGGTCCAATTTGCTTCGATTCCGCAGCTCTCCAGTGCTATGTTGACAACTCCCCGTTGGATCTAACGCTTACCGAGTGCAAACTCCTCCGTCACCTTTGCGAGCATGCCGACCAAATCTGCGAGCGGAACGAACTTCTCCGTTCGGTCTGGGCTCATAGTGATGACACCCATTCCCGCACCCTCGACACACACATCAAACGCCTGCGCGTCAAACTCGGGCTTCATGCCGAGCGCCTTGAAACTGCCCGCGGTAACGGGTATCTCCTTCGTACCGCCCCACTATCCTAACTGAAGCATGTCATTGGTTGTGGGTTCTGCTTGCAAAGCCAGCGTGAGATACTATCGCCATCTTGGCCTGCTATGATCTTTGGCAAGTTCAACAAGTGACGGAAATGTAACAAAACCATGGTGGCTAAATGCCAGAGCCTGGTGTATTGTTGAGCTTCTTGGAATTGCTGCATGGTTCTAGCGATGGTGTCATGTCAACCCCGTCCGGCCTTGGCCGGGCGGGGTTCTTTTCTGTCAGGGATGGCCGATTGTGACACAATCGTTGCAATTCGGCTGTTGAGGGATTGGGTTGCATGAATAATTTGAGCAGTTCCGGCACGTGCGTCCGCCACAACTATATCTCAAGATACCAATTATATGAAACAGCCCGCCCCGCATCAGACCAAAATCCCGATATGGCTGCCTCGGCTGGCCGCTCAACGATCCATATTTAACAACCCCAGCATGTGCTAATCCAATCTCCTCTAACTGACAATCGTCCTGTTCTCATGAATCCAACCAATCTGACATTTATCAGCAGAGCCAAGTCGCTCTCTTCAGGCTTGCTGGCGCTCGTCGCTTGCGGCACTTCGCTCCTGTCTCCAAGCGCCCAAGCGGCACCGTTCACCTCAGGCAACCTTGCGGTGTACCGGGTTGGCAGCGGCAGCGGTTCACTGGTGTCCACCGGCAGCCCGGTCTTTATCGACGAATATACGCCCGGCGGCATTCTGGTGCAGTCAATTGCCTTGCCGACAACCGTCAGCGGTTCCAATAAGCGTCTTATTGCCAGTGGCACCGCCACCTCCGAGGGCATGTTGACCCGCTCTGCGGACGGACGGTACCTGATAGCCACGGGTTATGATGCGGCGATACCGACGACTGGCCTAACAAGCTCGGCCTCTGCTACGGTCAGCCGGGTGATAGGCCGGGTGGACAGTTCGGGCAACATTGACACCACAACTGGGCTCAGCGACGCCGCCACGGGTAACAATGGACGCAGTGCGGTATCGGTGGACGGCAGCGCCTTCTGGTTTGCGGGCGCTGCTGGTGGCATTCGCTACGCCACCCTGGGAGCGAGCACCTCGACCCAGCTCAGCACGACGTTGGCAAACAATCGGCAAGTGAACCTATTCAACAATCAACTCTACAGTTCCGATAGCTCCGGCTCGGCACTCCGGCTTGCCAGCGTCGGCAGCGGTCTGCCAACTACCGCAGGCCAGACGATGACCAATCTGCCGGGGTTTGCGGTCACCGGCAGTCCGTATTCATTCTTTTTCGCCGACCTCAGTGAAACGGTCGCCGGCGTGGATACGCTCTATGTGTGCGATGACGCTGCGGGCATTCAGAAGTTTTCATTTGATGGAACGACGTGGACTGCAAAGGGAACCATCGGCACGGGTGCCGATACCTATCGTGGGATCACTGGCACTGTTTCAGGCACGACGGTTACTCTATATGTCACACGCAAAGGTGGCTCAGCAGCAGCAGGTGGCGGCGAGATTGCCAGCCTAGTAGATACCTCGGGTTACAGCGGAACCCTCACCTCCGCTCCCACATTGCTGGCCACGGCCGCTGCGAACACCGCCTTCCGTGGGATCGCCTTCGCGCCGCTATCCCCGACCGCTATCACAGGAGCAGCCACTGCAACCGCGTTCACGACGAGTTACGGCACGGCATCCACCGCGCAGACCTTCCCGATCACGGGCAGCAACTTGTCTGCCAGCATCATCGCCACGGCACCTGTGGGCTTTGAAGTCGCCAGTGATGGCACGACGTTTGGCACATCGGCAAGCTTCGAAGCCGCGGGCGGCACGCTTTCGGTTCGACTCGCGGCGACGGCTCCTGTCTCCGGCAACTACAATGGTTTGAGCATTGGCCTCGCGAGCGGAGCGACGACAGCAAGCATCACCACCGCAGCAAGTGGCAACACGGTCACCGCCAAAGCATTGACCGTCACTGCGGACAACGTGACAAAAAACTTCAATGTCACGCTCACCGGTGCTGCGGGTTCGACGGCGTTCACGAGCAGCGGTTTGGCGAACAGTGAAACGATTGGCTCGGTCACGATCACTTATGGTTCCGGCGCGGCAGCGGTTGATCCTGCTGGCAACTATCCAGGCTCGGTGGTCGCATCCGCAGCGACGGGTGGCAGCTTCACCGCAACGAACTACGCGCTCACTTATGTTGCTGGCGACATCACCGTCAACAGCGCAGTCACCACGGTGGACCTCTCTCGCTACGTTCGCGTGGGTCGCTATGATTTGCCTGAGCCGACGCGCACCACGCCTCCGACCGACAGCTTGCTTTGCCAGGAAGCATCGAACGTGACCTATAACTGGGACACGGACACGCTCTTCCTAACCGGCGATGGTGGCACTTCGGTTGTGCAAGTGACGAAGACCGGGGAGCTCATCGACTCGATGACCCTTGCGCTCAATCCGGCCCGCCGTGCAGGCACCGAGTTCGATGACACTGAAGCCCTCGCCTACATAGGTAATGGTGAGTTCGTGATGACCGAGGAACGCGATCGCACCCTGGTGAAGTTCACCTATGTGCCCAACACCACGCTTCAACGCTCTGCGACCAAGACCATGAAGCTCGGCACCACCATCGGCAATATCGGCCTCGAAGGTGTGACTTGGGACCCACTCACCGGTGGTTTCATTCTCGTCAAGGAAAAGCAGCCCAAGGGCATCTTCCAAACCAACATTGACTGGAACACGCTCACCGCGACGAATGGCTCGCCGAGCACTGTTAATTCGACGGATCTCTTCAACCCCGATCTGCTCAACACGCTCGATCTCTCCGACATCTTCGCCTTGTCGAATCTGCCCGCGCTCACCGGCACACCGGAAGCCAGCCATCTCCTCGTCATCAGCCAGGAGTCGGGTCAAATCATCAACTGCGACCGCAACGGCAACGTTTACAGCCGTCTGACCATCGTTGCTGACCCAGGCAGTCCTTTGAGCGTGCCTGCCATGACGATGGAAGGCGTTTGCATGGACCGCAGCGGCAACCTCTACGTTACGAACGAAGATGGCGGTGGCGATTTCGATCATCCACAACTCTGGGTTTATGCGCTCTCCACTGAGGCAAACCTTCCGCCCACCGCTGTGACGCTGACCTCCGTCGTTAGTTCACTGCCAGAGCTTCCGAGCGTTGCTAACGACATTCGCGTCGCTGACATCCTCGTCGTCGATGATGGCATAGGTCCTAACACCTTGTCCGTATCCGGCGCAGACGCCGCCTCGTTCAAGATCATTGGTACGGCCTTGTTCCTCAAAGCCGGCTCATCGCTCAATGCGACGACAAAGCCCACCTACACGGTCAACGTCAATGTAGATGATGCCACAGTCGGCACCAGCCCTGATGCCAGCACGACATACAATCTGACCGTCGTTACCGGCGCAGGTGCCACCCCGAACCTCGTCATCACTGAGGTGGCTCCTTGGTCTAGCAGCAATAGCGGCGCAGCGCTCGCCGCCGACTGGTTCGAAGTGACCAACTACGGCATTGCCGCCGTGGACCTCACAGGCTGGACCGTGGATGACAATTCCAACTCCTACTCGGTCTCGCTGTCCGTCTTTGGTGCCAGCAGCATCGATCCGGGTGAGTCCGTCATCTTTATCGAAACCGGCATCGACTCCCAAGCGGAACTCGATCTCAAAGCAGCTGCGTTCAAGACGCTTTGGTTCGGCGACAATCCTCCCGCCAACCTGCACTTCTGCGGCTACTCTGGTTCCGGTGTCGGCCTCAGCACGGCGGGTGATGCAGTGAACCTTTTCGACATCGGCGGGAACTTGCAGGCGCACGTGGACTTTGGTGCTAACACGGGCACTGCTGGGAAATTCTACAGCTTCGATAACTCGACGGGTTTGAACAAAACCACCATCTCCATTCGAAGTGTCGTGGGAGTTAGCGGTGCCTTCGTTGCCGTCAATGACCCTAATGAAATCGGCTCTCCGGGTACCGTCGGCGCAGGAGCCACCCCGCTTGTGAGCATCGTCGCCATCGACGCCAGCGCGTCTGAAACCGGCCCCGATCCTGGCACATTCCGAATCAGCCGAACCGGCAGTACCGCTTCCACGCTCACTGCGATCTACAGCATCGCCACTGGAGTAGGACAAGCCACCGCTGCGGATTATACGCCAGCCCTCACCGGATCGGTGACGTTTGCCGTTGGTCAGGTGTTTGTGGATATCACCATTACCCCGGTGGACGACCTGCTCGGCGAAGGCCCCGAGACATTGACCCTTAGCATCACCGACACCGGAAGCTACGATGTGGGTGCCTCGAGCACGGCAACCATCACCATCTTGGACAACGATATACTAAATATGGCACCGACCGCCATCGCCCTGACCAACACGCTCGCGACGATTTCCGAAGCCACCAACACGGCCTCCAACATCCGCGTCGCAGATATCACCGTCACCGATGATGGCCAAGGCACCAACACGCTTGGAGTCAGCGGCACCGACGCCGCGTTCTTCACCGTCGTCGGTAACTCGTTGTATCTGAAGTCCGGCACCACACTAAGCAATGCTAACAAGCCAAGCTACAGTGTGACCGTCACCGTCGATGACGTTACCGTCGGCACAACTCCAGATGCCAGCAACAACTACACGCTGGCCGTCGCGGCCGCCGTGGTACCAGGCAGCATCATCATCTCCGAAGTCGCTCCGTGGTCCAGCACCGCAGGCAATAGCAACGGTATCGGAGCGGATTGGTTCGAAGTGACTAACATCGGCACCACGACCGCGAACATCACCGGTTGGAAGATGGATGATAACTCACACGCCATCGCCTCCGCAGTCCCGATGTTCGGAGTCACCAGCATCGCTCCTGGTGAGGCTGTGATCTTCATGGAAATCGCCACGACGAATCCTGCCGACCTCGCGACTAAGGCCGCAGCGTTCCGCAGCACTTGGTTTGGCAGCAATCCTCCCGCCAGTATGCAAATCGGCGGTTACTCTGGCAGCGGCGTCGGCCTCAGCAGCGCCGCTGATGAAGTCGTTCTCTTCGACGCCAGCGGAGCCATCGTTACTGGGGTCGGCTTTGGTGTCTCGCCTGCAACGGCTCCTTTCGCCACCTTCGATAACAAGGCCGGTTTAGGTGGCAGGACACTGCCACTACCCATCATTGCGACCCCGAGTGTCATCGGTACGAACGGTGCCTTCGCTGCCGTGGGCGATGCCAGAGAAATTGGCTCACCGGGCTTTGTCAAACCCGCAGTCCTCACCGTAGCCGCCGGAGACGTCACCAGCACCAGCGCGGTTTTGTGGGCTCACAGTCTTAGCAATGGCCCCGTCACTCTCGACTATTCCACAAGTGCCACTTTTGCCTCTGGCGTGACCAGCACGACGATTGCGATCACAGATACCACCTTGCCCGTTAAGGCATCCATCACCGGCCTGACGGCTGGCACGCAGTATTACTACCGGGCTAAAAACTTGAACAACAATGCGAGCGGCACCTTCAAGACGTCGGCAGCAGCTGGCACCCTCGGTGGTCTTCATTTCGGCATCGCCGGCGACCAACGGGGTGATCTAGCGCCCTATCCATCGGTGAAAAATGCCGCTGGCAAAAACCTCGATTTCTTCTTGCTGTTTGGTGACAACATATACGCTGACGTATCCTCGCCTGACGTCCCTGCTGCACAGGCCCGCACGCTCGGAGATTTCCGGGCCAAGTTCAATGAAGTGTATGTCCCCCGCTACGGCCTGAACACCCTCGGCGATCTGCGGGCTTCCACGGGCGTCTTCGCGGTGATCGATGACCACGAAGTAACTAACAACTTCGCCGGTGGGGCGCTTCGTACCAGTGATGCACGCTTCAGTGCCGATACCGGCATCTATATCAATCAGACGGAGACCTTTGGCAACGGCGTGCAAGCCTTCAATGAGTACCATCCACTCCTTGATCAGAGTTATGGGGCGACCGGCGATCCTATCACCGCCAACCACACCAAACTCTATCGCTACTCAACACAGGGCAAGACGGCAGCGACCTTTGTGCTCGACACACGCTCTTTCCGCAGTGCGCCGCTGACACCGGTTGCAGATATCACCAATCCGCTCGAGGTAGGCACCTTCCTTGCCACTTCATTCACTCCGGGACGCACGCTGCTCGGAGCCCAGCAAAAGGCCGACTTTAAAGCAGACCTGCTCGCCGCGCAAGCCGCCGGTATCGTTTGGAAATTTGTCTGTGTGCCGGAGCCGATCCAGAACTTCGGGCCGCTGGGTGCCGAGGACCGCTATGAAGGCTATGCCGCCGAGCGCAGCGAACTGTTGAAGTTCATCGACGACAATCACATCTCCAATGTCGTCTTTGTCACCGCTGACTTTCATGGCACAGTGATCAATCGCCTATCCTATCAACTTGCGCCCTTCGGTCCGCAGATCCAAACAAACTCCATCGAGGTGATCACGGGTCCTATCGCCTATGACAAACCGTTCGGACCTACCATCGTTGATCTCGCAATCGCGGCAGGCCTCGCGGCACCTGGCACCGACGCTTACTATCAATCGCTGAGTGCACCCGGCAAGGAAGCCTTGGTAATGAACAATATCATCAATCCAAGCCTCTCCTCCCTCGGTTACAATCCGATTGCCCTCGCCACGAACCCGCTGCCCATGTGCCATCTGATCGGTGGTCTCTACACAGCTAGCAACAGCTACGGCTGGACCGAGTTCACGATCGACGCTGTAACACAGGAACTGAATGTCAAAACCTGGGGCATCGCACCATACAACAAGGCCCAACTTGATGCCGATTCCGCGTCCGTCACAGCACGCACGCCGACAGTCGTCAGCGAGTTCGCCCTTGTCCTGAAGCCCTATTTCAATCAGGCGGCCAGCGCCGGTCTGACCGCGCAGAGCCACGGAGCGACAATGGATCTTGTAAATGCCTCCGGTGCATCTCCGGCGGGCGGCAGCTTCTCCGGACCAGGCGTGACCGGTGGGGTGTTTGACCCTGCGGCCGTTGCGTCTGGCGTGCACACTATCACCTACGCCTATTCGGATAGCTTCGGCACCGTGCAAAGTTCGTCGTTCAACATCACCGTGCTGCCGAGCCCGCTTGAGGCTTGGCGCCTGGCGAACTTCGGGACGTCTGCTGACACGGGCGACACAGCCGACACAGGTGACTTCGACCACGACGGTATAGTCAACTTGCTGGAATACGCACTGGGCCTCAACCCCACTGTGGCTTCTGGAGTGGCCGCCCTGCCAACGGCCCTCAGTGGCGATGCGAATCCATTACTCAGCGAGCGCTTGGCCATAAGCTTCTCGCTGCCCAGCCCGAATCCAACAGACGTCACCTATATCGTGCAAGCGTCCGACGATCTAGCGACATGGACGGACGTGGCATCGAAGACAGGTGCCGGCGACTGGCAGTGGCTCGGTGGCGGAGCATCCCACGTTGTTACTTCCGGCAGCGGGCCGGTGACGGTCAAGATTGGGGACTTGGTTCCGGCAGACGCCGGGCACCCGCGACGCGTGATGAGGCTCGAGGTTGTCATCCCCTGATGCGAGAATAAGTTTCTCCCGGGTTTAGGGTTCTCCCAGGAGAGGGGGCTGCTGGTGAAAGCCGGCGGCCCCTTTATCGTTCAGACAGGTCGTGCCAACGATTGCATAAGTCTCAATCTGCGGTGTTCGATAGACAGATGTCTGGAACCATTTTTTCTCGAAGTTAAGTGGATGATATCATGTGGCAAAGTTGTCACGATTACCGGATTCACAAGTCCGTCAATTCGATCATACATCCCCTGCATGCAGAAGTCCACCAGTACAAGTCACACCCGCTCGCAGGGATTGTTAGCCATTAATCTTATCCTAACAGGATGTATCGCGATTCTCGCATGGTTGGCCTTTAGGGGACCGGAAGGATCAGTGATTCATCTTGCCGGATGGCGAACACCGCAAGCTGAGGAGGTGGACGGCGTGGTGCCTGCGCCAAGCCCTCCGCTAACTGCACCTTTTACCACACCTGACCCGCGATTTGCCCGGAAACAAGCGACCGTGTTACCGGAGGCTCTCTCGCCAGAAGCCCGGCAGATGGCATTTACCATTCAAAATAAGTACCGTTGCGCCCATTGCTGCGACGACGAAAGCAGCCCGCGGTGTCTGCCCGGACTGGGCGGGGAAAGCAGCCCGGATGCCAAGGTGCTGGTTGCGGCCCTGGGCACCTTGCCGGATGACTGTTATGTGTCCACCGCCTTGCCGAAGGTGGTTGATCCAAACACTCCGGCGGAGTTAATGCATGTTCTGTACGATGATTTGCTGCGTCGTCCCAATCCGATCAAGCTTAGAATGCTGTTTATTATAGCTGAAATTGACGGGCATCCGCTCGCGTCCACTGCATTGGCGGACCTCCGTACGACCCTCAATTTGGACCATCAACAGGACTGGCCTCGCTGGGAACAGGCAGTCAATCAACAATGTGCCCACGAGGAACGCGGGATGCGCAGTGACAATTGCCGCATCCATTGATCCCCGGTTTCAATCTCTCACAATTTCAATGCAATCCGAATTCCTAACTGTCCACATCCCACAATGAAAATGATTAGAAAATCTATAACATCGGCCATGGTTATTCTGGCCTCACTAGCGGCGGGCTTGCCCTGCGTTCTCAAGGCAGCACCCTCAACCAACATCGTCATCAGCCAAGTCTATGGCGGCGGCGGTAACTCGGGTGCCACCTATAAAAACGATTTTATCGAACTTCATAATATCTCCTCCTCTCCAGTAAGCGTGGCCGGGTGGTCCGTCCAATATGCTTCCGCTACTGGAGCTACATGGGCGCTAACGAGCCTCACAGGCAGTATTCCAGCAGGTGGCTTCTACCTGGTGCAAGAAGGTGCAGGTGCCGGCGGATCGACCTCCCTGCCGACGCCTGATGCCACGGGATCCCTCAATTTGAGCGGGACGGCAGGCAAAGTCGCCCTCTGCAACACTGCCACCGCACTCTCGGGAACCGCCTCCAGCGGTGGCGCAATCGTGGATTTCGTCGGCTTCGGCTTGACGGCTAACAGCTATGAAGGCACCGGCCCGACACCCGCGCCGAGCAACACCACTTCCGTGACCCGCAAGGACAGCGGATCGACGGACACGGACCAGAACGCTGCGGATTTCACTGCGGGAGCCGTGGTTCCTCACAACGCCTCAACACCCATCTACATTCCCGGCCCGGTCGAATCCCAAGTGCGGGTCGAGACCCTCGCTGATGGCTCGGGCTCTGTGGTTGCCGCGCAAACCATTGGGGCGGGAAGTTCTATCACTGCCTTCTCAGTAAGCCGTTCATCAGGCAATACCTTCATCGCCAATGCCGCTGCTTCTTGGTCTCTCACAAACCTAAGTGGCGGCGTTGTGGCCGCCGATCTCGTTCCCGCCGGGGACGGGAAAAGCGCAATCTTCACCCCCCATGCTGCGGGTTCCGCAGTGATTCACGCGGTGATCAGCGGGCTTACATCAGTGGATTCTGGTGGGATAGCGGCCACCTCAGCACCCATCAATCCGACTGCCGTTGCTTCTAGTAGTGCCACTGAGATTCTTAACAGCCAGAATGTAACGCTGACCGTGACCGTCACTCCGGGCGCTAATCCCAGCAGCAGCGGCATTGTCGTTACGGGTGATCTCACCTCTATCGGTGGCACGAGTACCCAGGCATTCACTTCGGGATCGGGCAACACGTTTACCTACGCCGCAACGATCCCAGCTAATCTAACCGGCGGATCAAAGTTGCTGAATTTCTCGGTTGTCGATGACCAAAGCCGATCGGCAACCGCGTCGCTCACCCTCAACCTTCGTGGTGGTCTAACCATTTTCCACACCAACGACACCCATGCCCGCGTCACACCGCACAAGTGGATAGTGCCGCAGCACACGTTCAGCACGGCGACGCAGTTTGAAGATGTTGGCGGCATCTCGTACATGGGCAGCAAGGTGCTCTCACTAACGGCAGTTACGCCGGACGCGTTGGTGCTCGACGGCGGCGACATCTCCGAAGGCAACCCCATCGGTGACTGGAACGGCCCGGGATTCACGCCGGGATCCTTCGGCAATGGAACCATCGTGGATTACTACAAGATGCTGGATGCAAAACTCAAGCTCATCTCAGGTCGTGGCGGTCGTGGACTGGACGCGATGGTCGTCGGCAATCATGATATCCGTGACATCTCGTATCTGAACAACATGAAGGCCGCCTCCGCCCAGTTCCCGGTCATTTCCATGAATATCTGCAACAAGGGCACCCACACGCCTTATTACAGCGCATCCACCATCCTCAACGTCAACGGCAATAAAATCGGGGTCGTTGGCTACACCACCGAATCCGCCGACTCACCCGAGACGGATGTGAATAACCTGATTGATGTTGTGAAATGCGATTGGTCGAGCTCGGACAGCACGAAGATTCATTTTGCGGATATTGTGAATGACCTGCGCAACAACCAGGGCTGCAACATGGTGATCCTGCTCACCCACATGGGCCATAGCGGCCTCTGCACAGTCACAGGTGCCAACCCGACACCCATTCTTGTGGACAATGCTGCGGCCAAGTTGCCGGAAGTAGTCGTCAGCGGCCACTGGCACACCTATTGCGATACCGTCTGGCAGCCGACATCTCTCAACTACAAGACGATCTTCACCGAAGCCGGCAGCTTCCAGCACTACGTCGGCGAACTCAAGATCAACGGCCTCGGCAAACTCGTTAGTTCGAACTACTATCCGCTGCGCAACAGCGACATCACTCCTGATTCTGACATTGCGAGCTACCTTCAAACACGGAAGGACCAGTATGCCGCCACGAATCCACCTTATGGAGTGGACCAGGTCGTCGGTTACACAAGTGACAACCTGCTCTTGGATAACTACATGAAATGGTGGTCTGCGGACGAATATCCTTGGAGCGGCAACAACACGGCTGGCAACTGGATTTGCGACGCCGTGCAGTGGAAAGCGATATTATTGTTCGGCCAGTGCGACCTCTCGCTCGAAGCCGGCGGCGGCGTCCGCTCCGACATCATCGCTGGTCCAGTGAAATACACCAATATCTATGAAACCTTCCCATGGGCGGACGACACCATCTACGTCGTGAACATGACCGGCCAACAAATCTGGAACTTCTTCAGGGACCATAACTGTGACGCCGCCATGTCCGCTGGCTGGCTTGTGACTGCCTACGACGGCGTGCCTACCGCAATCTCCCTCAACGGAAGCCCTATCGATCTGGGCCATACCTACAAGGTGGCAATCAACAACTACATGTATCTTCACGATGCCTCGAATTTCGCGACCATTGACCCGGCTCCGCAAACATCGACGTATCTCGCCCGCACGGCACTGATGGATTACACGGCGACTTTCGACCAAGCCCACCCCTATCAGGCTGGTCCGACGCGCTACTCTCTCAACACCGAGTTTTCCGGTGGCTATCGTGTGGTTGTGACAATGATGAATGACAATGACTCACGTGAGGCATTCAAGGACGGATTCATCCGATTTCTCAGCGCCACACCCGAGACGCTGGCCCACCGCGGCACGCAGCAGGTACCTACGGATCTGGTCAACGCAGATGGTTCTATCAATCGCGCCAACCGCCTTTCTGAGAATGAATGGTATCGCAGCTATCTGGGATTCCGCAGCGGTGCTCTTAAACCAGGTGACATCGTGGAGGTCTGGGGCAAAGGGGCGTTCTATGGGGGTGATCCAGAGTTCGTCGATCAGGAAGGCGTGCAGTCCGACGGCGTTGAATTCAAAATCGTCGGTCACGATGCCAGTTTGGCTCAGCCGACGTTTTTCAGCTCTATCAGCGGCTTTTGGAATCAGACATACAAAAACCACTATGTGAAGTTTGTCGCGAGGAGGAGCGGCACCAGTGCCGTGACGGACAAGAGTGGCACGACCATCACCATCCAGGATGCCACGGGTTACGCCACTAAAACCCTTCCCGGCAGCACCGGCGACTATCTCGTGATCACCGGCGTCCCTACGAGCGAGAGCTATGGCTTGCGCTTCCGCGCTGATAGCGTCACGCTTGCCTCCACGCCGAATTTTCCGCCGGACTCGAAGGTCAACCCGCTGACACCCAGCCAGACGAGCAGCCCGCTGGCCCTCACCGCTACCGCCAGCGCCGCCCCCGGATCCAATCAAACATTTTTCTCGCTGGAGCCAGTGGCCGATGCGCAGGTGGAAAGCGGTGTTCCCGGAAGCAACTTCAACACCACGAACCTCTACATTCAGAGCGCCGCTGCGGGATCTTTCCAGAATGAACGTGCTTGGTTGCGTTTTGACCTGTCCAGTTTGCCTGCCGGGTCCACGATTACCAGCGCGACACTGAACATGTCGTGCTGGAAGGCCACTGGTGCGTCACTTGATGCCGAAGTGCGCGGTGGAAATGACGACACATGGGGCGAAACAGCCATCACTTGGAACAATCAGCCGACATTTGGCAGCGTGCTGGACACACAGACGCTCGTCTCCGGCGTGACTAACCTCTACTACAGTTGGGATGCCACCGCCTTTGCCCAGAGCAAACTCGCCGGCAATAAGTTGGTATCGCTGTTAGTGAAGCCAGTCTCCGAGAATTCCACCGACGCGACATCACCAAGTTATGGGTTCGACTCAAAGGAATACGCCTCCAATCATCCATATTTGCAGGTCACCACGCCGTTCGCGGGCACGCCGGTCACTGTGACACAGGTACAGTTCTTCTATCGTTACTCGGCAGACACCACGACGTGGACCGCTTGGAACCCGTTCCAGACGGCGATTGCATCCCCTTGGAACGCGACTTTCAGTTATCCTAACGGCGACGGACACTATGAATTCTACAGTGTCGCCACTGACAACAACGGCACAGTTGAACCTGCGCCTCCTTATGCCGACACCGCCGTGACCTACACGTCAGGAACGGCCGTGATCGCCGTCGAACAAAACGGGTCTCTAAGCAATGGTGCCACCGTGAACTTTGGCAATGCGGAAGTGAACACGTCCAAACCCCTCACGTTCACCATCCGCAATTCCGGCAATCAAACGCTGACAGGGCTAAGCGTCACCATCGACCCGGCGGGTCCCAATGCCGCAGATTTCGCCATCTCCACGGCTCCTGCCACGTCGGTTAGTGCCGCCGCCAGCAGCGATATGGTGGTCACTTTCACCCCACAAGCGACTGGCCCGCGAGGTGCTGCGATCCATATCGCGAGCAGCGACTCAGCTAACAACCCATTCAATATCCTCCTGAATGGCAACAGCCTGAGCCATCTTGAAGCATGGAGATTGAGCAACTATGGAAGTGCTAACAACACAGGTGACGGCGCTGACCTCGCTACGCCAGCTAACGACGGCATCCCGAATCTAATCAAGTTCGCCACAGCCATGCCGCTCGCTTCCCCTGGCATGCAGACGGTGAGCGTCGGGCAGGATGGTCGTGGTTTTACCTTCAGCTATTCACGCGCCAAGAACGCCGTGGCTGACGGGATTGAGTTTGCGCTTGAATGGAGTGACTCACTAACCGAAGGAACTTGGAGTTCCAGCGGGGTGGTGGCCCAAGCGCCGGTGGATCAAGGGGATCGTGAACGCATCACGGCGAGTATTCCGGTGGGTGCGGGTGACCGCGGGTTTGTGCGTTTGCGTGTCACGAGGCCCTGAGATAGGCATGCACGGGTTCATTGAACCGTATTGAGCTTCCCGCCTATCGTTTCATTGGCCGACAGGCGGGACGCAGCACACACGGCCTGCGGCCCGAGGCACGCAGCCACGTGGCGTAGCTGCGGCGTCCCGCCGCAGGCCGTGACAGCGTGCCTCTGGCCGCTGCGCCCATGCAAAAGTGAATGGAGCGTTGCGCCTGCCCCTGGTCATTCTCTAATCATGGTCAGCCACCTGGCACGCGCTGCGAGACGCAGCGCTCACGGCCTGCTGCGAGACGCAGCAGCCACGCGGCACGCAGCCACG
>CAIQXC010000180.1 GCA_903875675.1 Akkermansiaceae bacterium | reverse complement strand
TCATCAATCATCAATCATCAATCATCAATCATCAATCATCAATCATCAATCATCAATCATCAATCATCAATCATCAATCATCAATCATCAATCATCAATCGTCAATCCATCAAATCATCATGAAAAAGAACACCCTGTTATTCATCCTCACCGCCGTTTTCGCAATGGTCGGTTTCCTCGGTGCCGCCACGCTGTCCTATTCGCCGCTGGTCCCGCAGACCAGCGACAGCGCGCTGATCATCGCCAACAAGGCAGCCGTTAGCTCGGCGCGTCTCGCGGCGGGAAACTCGTACTCCAACATCACCACGGCCACCACCACCTCGGCGAAATCCGGCGCGGGTGTGCTCGTGCGCGTGATCGTCAACACCGTGGGGGCCGGCAGCACGCTGACCATCTATGACAACACCGCAGCCAGTGGCACCAAAATCGCCACGATGACCACCGCCATCCAGTGCAGCCAGGAATTCAACGTGGCGTTTGCCACCGGCCTGACAGTGGTGAGCGCCAGCGGCAGCCCGGCTGATATCACGCTGGTCTATCGCTGACCGATGCAAGCGCGGGAGGTTGGCCAAGCCGGCCTCCCGCACCCAATCCTCTTTGCTTACATGGCCTGGCTAACCCTCACCGCCGCCGATGTGACCGCTCAGTTGTCTGACGCGGAAAGCTCCGCCGTGATTGCCGCGCTGGGCACGAGCAACAAATTGCCGGGATTGGTGACCAACGTCATCCAACAGATTCGCGGCGACATCCGCGCCGGGGGCTACGCCATGGATTCCACGGTGACAACCCTGCCTTCCGAGCTGCTCAACGATGCGGTGGCGGTGATCCGCTGGAAGCTGTTGCTGAGCCTGCCCGGCTGCGAATACCTGATGACCCCCGAGCGCAAGGATGAGAACAAGGAAGCCATTGCCAAGTTCCGCAGCATCGCCGCGCGCAAGCGCCAGGTGGAGTTGCCGGACGCGCAGGTGGCGCGGGTGATCACCGGCAATTGGAACTCGGAAAACAAGGTCGTGCCGCGCATGCATCCGCTGCCGCGCCCCGGCATCCAAACCCAATCCTCCGACGGTTATTCCAACCCCGACGCCGACGTGCCGGCCGACGACCTATGAACCCGCCCGCCGTCAACCCGCAAAAAGACAGGAGGGGCCGTGCCTTGCGCTCGTTGCTCGGGCTGGCGTTTTCGTTTCCCCCCGCCCGCGCCCGGAGGATGGTTGCGGCGATTTTGGCTGCGTCCGATGAACCGGACATTGACCCCGAGTTGCGCGCTGCGTTGGAGCTGGACATGCAGCCGCTCGGGCAGGCGATTGCAAGCGCCCTGCAAAGCGGCGACGTGGCGCCCCTGCGCACCCTCGCCGCGGAACTGCCCGGACTGATTGCCAGCCCGCATTTGACCGCCGCGGTGGAGTCTGTGCTCACCGCCGCCCTGGGCGGCGACATCCCGCCATCTTCCGCCCCTGCCGGGGTGCCCGCCTCGCGCCGTTTCGAGGCGGCCAGGGTGGCGCAAATCCGTCAGGTGCTGCCCACCGCGCTGGGTTCGTCGGCCCTTCGCGGCGCGCTCGCGGAAGACGTGCGGGCGCGCTCGGTTTTCACCGCCCGCGGCTCGAACACGATTTTTCTTTCCAAGCTCAAGGACGTGATCAACCAGGTGGCGGACGGCGAAATGGACCGCGCCACCGGCCGCTGGCAACTCAAGGAGGTGTTGCGCGCGGTGGGCTACACGCCGACCGGAGGATTCCCCGATGACATTGCCGGTTCGGTTCCGCCGGCGGTGGCCGGCAGCATCCGCGACCTGTCCGGCGATAAACGGCTCAATTTCATCATCGACACGCAGGTGCGTCTGATGCGCGGGCGCGGCCAGCAATTGCTGGGGCTGCGGCCCGAGGCCAGGCGCAATTTCCCGGCCTATGAATTGGTTCGGGTGGCCACGCGACGCGCGCCGCGCAAATGGGGCGGCGTCGAGCAAGGCGTGCCCGGCCAAACGCATGACCTGCGCAACCGCTGGGATGTGGCGGGCGGCAAAATGTACGGCCTGCGGATGATCGCTCTCAAGGCCGATCCGGTGTGGGGCGAGCTGGGAGGCGGCGGGAATTTTGACGACGCGCTGGACGTGGATTATCCGCCCTTCGCGTTCAGTTCCGGCATGGGCTGGCGCGAGGTGACCCGCGCGGAATGCGTTCGGCTCGGCGTGACCGGCCCCAACGGCGAGAGCATCGACGAGTGGCAGGCGCAAGACCATCCTTTGCTGGTGGACGCGCAGAGCGGGCTGCCCGCGCCGCAACTTTCCATGCCGGGAACCGACCCGGCGCTAACCGATGAATTTCTCACCGGAACCGGCGCGGTGATGGTGGACCATATCGCCACGCCCGCCGCCAACCTCGAGGCCGTGCTGGCGCAAATCGCCGCACGCAAGAAGCTGCGCGATGCCCTCAACGCCCAGCTGTTGCGCGACGCCATCCGTCGCCGCCAGGAGGAATACGCCGCCCGACCATGACCCCCTCGGTAAAAATCATCCTGAGCGGATTCGATGCGGCCAAGCTGCGGCCGCTGCGCGCGGCGATGGAGTCGCGCGCCGACCTGCACAACCGCATCGCCACCGACGCGGAAATTTTCGTCAAGGAAGCCGGCAGCGCCACGGCCGCCACCGAACACAAGATCTCCAATCGCCTGGGGGCCACGCCGACCGGCCACTTGCAGGATGCCTACGAGCAGATCCAGCACCAGAGCACGGCCGACGAGGCCACCCTGTTGGTGCCGCGCGCGTCTCGGCTTCGGGCGGCGTTCGGGGCCTATGTGCTAACGCCCGGTCAGAACCGCCAATTTTTGACGATCCCGGCCTGCGCCGAAGCTTACGGCCACCGCGCCGGGGAGTTCGCCGATTTGTTTTGCGTGCGGGTGGGACCGCAGAAAACCCCGGTTCTAGCCCGCTCGACCGGACCTGGCCGGATCCAAACCATGTATGTGTTCGTCAAGCAGACAAGCATTCCCGAGGACGCCGGTCTGATCCCCTTCGCCGGCATCCAAACCAAGGCCACCGAAAGCGCCGGTGCGTTCGTTGACGAGGCCATCAGCGCCGCACTTTCATCCTGACATGATCTCCGACGCCATCCTCGACCGGCTGCAAGACGACGTTTACAACGTCCTGCGCAACACGCCATCATTGGTGGATGCCAACGTGCTCATTGACAATGCGGGCGACATCGAAAACGCGGTGGCGCGCGCCCTGCAAAACCTAACCGCCGCCAATGGCAAGCGCGGCCTGGCGGTCATCGTC
>CAIQXC010000179.1 GCA_903875675.1 Akkermansiaceae bacterium | reverse complement strand
CGGGTCCCCCATGACCCCCAACATTGCCCGCAAGGTCGTGCAATCGTTCCAACGGTCCAAGCCTCCGGCGGTGCCGCTCCTGTCGGACCGCGAGCAACAGGTGATGGATCTATTGGCCAAGGGCTTCCTCTACAAGGAAATCAGCGGATCGCTGGGCATCAGCCAGGGCAGCCTGCACACCTATATCCGCCGCGTTTACGAAAAACTCCACGTCCATTCCCGCTCCCAGGCCATGGCCAAACTGGCAAAACCGCCACCCGCAGACGCGCTGCGGCCCTGAGGGGTTTCCCGATTACGCCTTGCCTTTGGTCATTGGCTGTGAAATACTCCGCCCATGCAACCGGCAGCCGAAATCCCTGCTGACAATCTCGACTTCGCCTGGGACCGTCCTGAGACGGCAGAGTCGCTGCATCGCCGACTGGCGACCCGCACTGGCGCGGAGTGGCTGCGGACGGCGGCGTGGCTGATGCGGGAAGCGCGGGTGGAGCAGGTCTGGGAATTCTTGACGCTCCGGCAGGTGGCGGACAGTTTCCCGCAGCTCAGCCCCATGCTGGGGCACCGCCGTCCCGTGTGGGAACACCTCCTTCGCTGCGCTCATGAACTGGGAAGACTCTAAAGCCTGCACACCGCTCAAGCGGGACTTCCTTCGGGCATGGTTCTCCCAAGAGCGGCGGTTTTTCCTCACGGGGGGCAGTGCCCTCGGCCTTTTCTATCTGGATCACCGCCGCTCCTATGACCTCGACCTCTTCACGAGCGAGGAGGTGGCTGGTAAAGAGGTACAAAATCTCGTGAACCGAGTGGCAACCCAGATCGGCGCTGAATGTGCCGCTTTGAGAACCGCGCCCGATTTTCACCGCTTCAGGCTGACTCGCGGTGAGCAGCGCGAAATCGTGGATGTCGTGGTGGACCGAGCTCCTCAGTTGGATGCTGAGAAAGCCAGTTTTGACGGCATCCGGGTGGACACCCTCAGGGAGATCATCGCCAACAAGCTTACAACCCTGCTCAGCCGCTCGGAGTTGAAGGACTTGGTCGATCTCTATTTCCTTGAGCAAGCCGGGCACGACCTGCTGGCCGCCATTCCCGATGCCCAGGCCAAAGATGGCGGTTGGGAGCCCGCCGTGGTCGCCATGCTGCTCGACGGGTTGAACACTGACGAACTGCCCGCATGGATGATCTGCCAACTGGCTCCGGTGGCTTCTACCATATGTCGGGTACGGCCAGCTTTGTGGCGACCGTGAAGGCTGTGTGGATGGGAAATAGCGGCTCTGGAACATGGACCCTGACCGACAATGCGAACGCCAGCATCGGTCTGCTTCCCACCAGCCAGGCCAGCGACAGCGAATTGATCCTGCATTTCAAGCGGGTGGATGCCATGGCGCCGGCACAATCCATCTCGAACTCAGCGACGACCTCAGTCCCGGTTCGTGGACGACTTCCATCCCGGTTCCTGCCGCCAGTGGTGATGTCGGTGGAGTAACCTTCCAGGTTACCGGTCCCTCTGACGGCCTGGACGACGTTTATGCCCACATTTCGTTTGGACGGGACGCCCGTTGGCCATAACAACTGCGGGATTGGATTAGTCGTAAGAAAAGTGCTCACTAACAACGAAAGGATAGAAAAATGCAACGTTTACTGCTGGTTGGATTGATGATGGTTGAGTTGTTCACAGATATTCCGTCGGTTCAGGCTGCCGACGTGACCACCCTGTGCTGCGAATACCTCGTGAATCCAATGGGGATAGGCTCGGATACCCGGCTTCATTATCTGCGCAAGACGCTGAAGCTTGCGGATAAACCCGTCACCAAAGCCCGCCTCTACATCACCGCCTTGGGCCTTTATGAGGTGAACCTCAACGGCAAGCGCATTGGCGACAGTGTCTTCGCGCCGGACTGGACCGATTACGGCAAACGCGTCCGCTATCAGGTTTACGATGTGACGCCGATGCTCCGGAAAAGTGACAACGTTCTTGCAGGATTGGTCGGCCCCGGCTGGTTTTGCGGTCACACCTGGCTGGGCGTCAACCATTATGGAAAAGTTCAAGCCCTGCTGGCGCAAATGGAAGTGATCTATGCCGACGGCACCGGCTTCAAGAAACTCCTGATACGCCCGACGCCGCCTGCCCTGAGCAAAGTCGAAGGGGGAGCGGGGATTGACTGGGTCAAGGCCAGCTATGATTCGATTAACGGAAAAATCGCAACCTCATGGAAAACCGAAGCGAACACATGCAGCCTCGACGTCACGATCCCGCCGAACACCACTGCGAGCGTGTATGTGCCGACAAAGGATGCCGCCGGAGTCACCGGGTCCGGCAAGCCGGCGACGAAAGCGAAAGGCGTGAAGTTCCTGCGGTTGGAAGCGGGCGCGGCGATGTATGCGGTGGGTTCTGGAACCTACCGGTTCGAGTCCACGCTCCCGGGAACGGGCAAGTGAAACCGCATGAAAGGAAGGAGACCGGCAAATGAAACAGGCCATGAAACGTGTGAAGAAAGTGATGAGCGGTAAGAAAGGACATTCTATGCGGAAGACGACGGTTCTGATAACGGCAGGGGCCTTGCTTTGGGTGGGCGCCGCCTTCGCGGTTGAGGGAAACGGAAAGCTGAGCTCAACTGCCGGCACTGCGGAGGCTCGGGTGTTCAATGTTCTTAAATACGGAGCGGTAGGGGACGACAAGACGGATAACACGGCCGCTTTTTCGGCATGTCTCAAGGCCGTGATTGCGGTTGGGGGTGGACGGATGGTCCTGCCGGCCGGCGTGTATCGCGGCGGAATAGTGATCCCTGCGGTTTCGAAACCGATGCCGAGTTGGATCACCGTAGAAATCACGGGTGAACTGGAGCCCACACCCGTTTTCGGAACGATCGGGTCCTTCCCGTTGCTGAATAACGGCGTGATCGTTAAGAGCCTGTCCAAGGCAGGCCCTGCGGTCATCTCCGCCAGTTCTTCACCCGCATCGCTGTACGGGGGGGGCTCGGCGGTCAATGTGGTCATCAGGAATCTGGATGTCCGGACTTATGACGATCCGGGCATAGGCGGCATCGACCTGCAATACGCCCTGCAATGCAGGATCGAGAACGTGTTCGTCAACACAGGTCTGTACAACGTGCAGGCCTCCAAACCGACCCACGGCACCAGCGGCCTGATCACTCCGGCTGTCAACAATGCCGCGTTGACCATCCTGCGCAACGTGGTCGTGACCGGCTATCACACGGGTATCGTGGTCAATGAGCACACCGACGGGGACAACATCAACCTAGGGTCCAACATCAACGGTCTGGAATTTGTTGCCGCCCATCATGCCTCCCGCTTCGGCCGCGTGTGTGCGCAACGTTGCACCCACGCCATTGCAGTGACGGGCAAACACGGCTTTTCCATCGAACAACTGGATATTGAGATTGCTGGCCCGGGTCAGACCGACGACAATAACAAGTGGCAGGCAACGGCTTATGATATCAATGATCCCGACAATCTTGGAAGAGCTGACATCAAGTACTGGGTCGTCGAAGGGAATGTGGGTGCGGTCGAGAAATTCACCCGCAACGGCGGCTCCTCGATCCGCGCCCGGAGGATCGGCTCCGCTCCGGCCGGAAACAAGTAACGGACAAAAAAAACAATGAGAAACAAACAAAAAATGCTGAATCCTGCAACTGCCGCACTGTGTCTTCTTGCTGCAGCATTGCCGTGCGCTGCTGCTGATTTTCTCCTCAAGGATCACGACAAGAGTTCTCAAGGGCAGCCCTTCTGGCGTCGCAAGCTGATGGAAAACGAACCGGTGCTTTTTATCCGGAACGAGGGAAAAACCGTGGCCGCGGGCAAGCTGCTGTTCGTGCCCAGCGCAAAGCCCACCGTCATGGCGCCCGATCTCGTGATGAAGTATGAGGAGGGAAAGGACTATGTCTGGAAACCTGGCTCTGACACCATCGAGCTGACTGTCGGCACGCGGGTCCCGTTCAAGACGTCAGCCGAGATGGTTCCGCCGCCCGGCAGTCCCAACACCCTCATGGGCGTGCTCTTCTCGGAAGGCCGCTTCTTCCATGAGCTGCAGGTGCAGGTCAGCTACCCGCACGCCGGCGGGTGGCCCTTGCAGGACGCGCCGCCAGCGCAGCGTCTGACCCGCAGTCTTGCGAAACTCAACGACAAACAGACGTTCAAGCTCGTGACCCTGGGCGACAGCATTACCGAGGGCTACAACGCCTCCGGCTTCAAGTCGTCCGAGGCGCCGCCCCTTCAGCCGCCTTACCCGCAGTTGGTCGCCGACACGCTGCAGCAGCGCTTCGGCGCGACGGTAACACTGGCGAACCTTGGCCGTGCAGGAACCGGGGCCGGGTGGGGGCTGGAGATGGTCGCCAAGGTGGCCGCCGAGAAACCCGACTTGGTCATCCTCGCCTTTGGCATGAATCACGGCGAGCCGGCGGCCGCCTTCGAGGCGGTGATGCGCAAACTGCGCGATGCCGTCCAGGCCGCGTGTTCCGGGGCGGACATCGTGCTGGTCGCACCCATGACCGGCAATCCGTGCGGGTTCCCGCCCGAACGCTTCACCGGCTATCGCGACGCATTGCGCAACCTGACGGCGGCGAACGTGGCGCTGGCCGATGTGACATCACCCTGGCTGGAGTTGCTCAAGCGCAAGCCGTTCTCCGACCTGAGCGGCAACAACATCAACCATCCTAACGACTTCGGCCACCGTGTCTATGCCGAAGTCATTTGCCAACTCATTCCCCTTGAGGCAGAAACGCGGGGTAGAGGAGCCAAAGTAGCCAAATGAGAAAAGAGAGAGCAGATGCTAAGAAGATCGGCGCCCTCATGGTCCTGGTGCTGGTGCCGCCGGCCGCGCTCCGCGCCGCTGAAACGACGGCAACATCAACGTCAAGGCGGTTTCCGCGCGCGACCTGCCCTCGCCCTGGACAAATCCGGGTTCGGGCCGGCCCGACTGCATCATCAAGGCCCAGCAGACTCACGTGGCGACACTGCCAACTCCTTCAGGGATTGTATATCTGTGGATGGGCGACCTGTGGGGTTCGAGGCCGGACGGCGTCAAAGGACATAACTTTCAGTACTGGAGCAGTCCTCTGCAGTTCGACAATGACGGAATGATCCAGCAGCTCAAGTGGGACAAACAATGGATCATCACCGTGGATCCGGCGAAAAACGCTCACTAACAACAAAAGGACCGAAAAATGAAACGCATGCTGACAGTTGGATTGCTGATGATTGGATGGCTCGCCGGCAGTGTGTGGGCCGACGGGGATCTGGCGGCGAACTTTGCAACGCCGCCTGCCTCGGCGCGGCCGTGGGTGTACTGGTTTCCGCTGAACGGCAACTTGACGAAGGAAGGCATCACCGCCGATCTCGAGGCGATGGCGCGCGTGGGCATCGGCGGCGTGCTCTACATGGAGGTGGATCAAGGCGCGCCCAAAGGCGGCGCTGATTTTGCCGGCCCCTTGTGGCGCGAGATGATCCAGCACGCCTGCAAGGAAGCCAACCGGCTCGGAATCGAAATCAATATGAACAACGACGCGGGCTGGTGCGGCAGCGGCGGGCCGTGGATCACGCCTGAGCTTTCGATGCAGATCGTCGTCTGGACCGAGACAATGGTCGAAGGCGGGAAACCGTTTGAAGGCGCGCTTGCCAAACCGATGGCGAATAAGGGTTTTTATCAGGACATCGCCGTGCTGGCGATGCCGGCGCCCGGTGACGACAAGTTCCGCAAAGTGGCGGCCGCGGCGCATTACAACGGGTTGATGGGCAAGGTCATTGCCGACAACAAAGCGCTTACAGGCCGCGGCAAGGTGCTCGTCTCGACGCATATCGACAGTTGGGAAGTCGGCACGCAGAACTGGACGCCGAAGATGCGCGAGGAGTTTAAGAATCGGCGCGGGTATGATTTGTGGAAATGCCTGCCGGCCTTCACAGGGCGCGTGATCGACAGCGCCGAGGTGACAGAGCGGTTTCTCTGGGATCTTCGCCAGACGATCTCCGATTTGATCGTCGAGTCCGGCCTGCTCGGCCCAGTCACGTTGCGGCCCGTTGACCGCATGGATATGAAAAGGTAACAAAGAAATTGAATTCATAAAAATGATAACTCGCATGCATAAATCATTTATCCGCACAGCCATTCCATTTGTGATTTTGGCCGTTTGTCTACATTCGGCGTCGGCGGAGGTTCGGCTGCCCCGCCTCCTCAACGACAACATGGTGCTCCAGCGCGAGATGCCGATTACGATCTGGGGCTGGGCTAAGCCTAATGAGAAGGTGACCGCTAGCATTGGGAAGGCATCAGTTTCCGCGATCACGGATGCCAATGGCCAATGGTCGGTCAAGTTGCCCAAGATGAAAGCAGGCGGGCCTTATCAACTGACGGTGGCCGGTGTGAATACCCTCACGCTCACCAATGTTTTGATCGGCGAGGTCTGGCTCTGCTCCGGCCAGTCGAACGCGGGGAAACCGATTGGCATTCATCCCGGCCAGCAGCCGTGCCTCAATTATGAAAAGGAGATTGCCGCAGCCGACTATCCGCAGATCCGGCTGATGGAAGTGCCGCCGGAAAGTTCACACGTGCCTGTCGCGGACGTAACCAACGCCGAGTGGCTGGTATGCACGCCGCAGAACATTGTGATAAAACGTGGCGACAATCATGGGTATTCCGCCTGTGCCTATTTCTTCGGCCGTGAACTTCACAAGGAACTGAAAGTTCCGATCGGTCTGATTTCCGCGAGCGTCGGCGGTTGCCCGTGTGAGCCGTTCACCCCGCCCTCAGGGGACCGCTGGCTTGCCATGATTAACCCTCTGACCTCCTTCGGCATTCGAGGCGTGATCTGGTATCAGGGAGAATCGAATCTTGGAAACGGCATGGCATATTTCGAGAAGATGAAAACCCTCATCACCGGCTGGCGCAAGGCCTGGGGGAATAATGATTTTCCCTTCCTGTTCGTGCAAGTGGCGTTGTGCAAATACACCGACGATGTTGAAATGGCGCCGCGTCTGTGGGAGGCCCAGACCGCCACGCTGGATGTTCCCAATACCGGCATGGCGGTGACGCATGACATCAGCAGCTACCCCGACTGCCATGCGACAAACAAACAGGAGATCGGCCGGCGGCTTGCCCTCTGGGCGCTCGCCAAGACCTACGGGAAGTTTGGCCTGGTCTATTCCGGGCCGATCTACAAATCCATGGAAGTCACAGCCGGCCCGGAACCGGCCAAGATCCGAATACAGTTCGACTACACCGGCAGCGGCCTGGCCAGCCGCGATGGCAAGCCGCTGGATCTTTTCACCATAGCCGGCGAGGATAAGAAATTCGTCGAAGCCAAGGCCGAGATCGACGGCAAAAGCGTGCTTGTCTGGAGCGATGCCGTGCCCAAGCCGGTTGCCGTTAGATTCGGCTGGCGGCAGGATGCAGACCCCAACCTCATGAACAAGGAGGGTCTGCCCGCGCCTTGTTTCCGCACGGACAGATGGGAAAAGTAATCATGCGAAAAGAATCCACTATGAAAAACACACTTGTCTTTATGTTCTGTCTGCTGTCCTCGCTGCCGGTATGTTTCGCCGCAGACGCAGCCTTGATGACCCTCCCGGTTGACTCGTCGGCTTTTGTTTTTTCGCCGGGTAACTGGACCGGCGACGCGGGCCGCTCGGGCAAGGTCTTCCGCCAGACGTGGAACCCAGGGGCGTATTTCCGCGTGACCTGGGAAAGCAAGAACCCGCAACCGGTGGCCAAACTCCGGCTCGACCTTTCCATCAATCAGGAAACTCTCAAGCCATCGCCGGTGGCTTACTCGATCGATGGCATCTGGAAAGCCAATATCCCGTGCGCAGGCGAGATTGCCATCGAAGGACTCACCAACGCCGGTCGCCACGAATTGGCTGTCTATGTGCAGCAGGGGACGTGGCGACAGGAGCGCTGGGGCAGCGAGGGGAAAAGCGGCCAGAGCGTGATGCGGGTTACGGGCCTGCAAGTTGATGCGAACAGCACCCCGGTTCCGACCACCCCGGGAAGCAAGTGGGCCATGATCGTTGGCGACAGCATCACCGAGGGCTGCGGAGCGAGCGTGCTTGCGGGTTATTCCCATCTGGTGGGGCAGGCGCTCCGGACACAGGATTATGAGTATTGCCTGAATGCCTGCGGTTGGAGCGGCTGGATCCACCGGGGCGACGACGGAGAGAACGGAGACGTTCCCGGTTATTATACGTTTACAAAATCCACCAACGGTGTTGGCGGCCAGTATGACGACGCGGGCAGCCGCTGGAACAAGATCGACTGCAATCATTCCCTGCTCGATTCGAAGGGGCATATCAGCGCCTACGGTCAAACCGGCCAGGAACCCTCGCTGATCATGATCAACTATGGGACCAATGATGACCGCTCGCGTAAACCCAATCCCGTCGTTGCAGCCAGCATCACGCAGTGCCTGGCGGCCTTGCGTGCCAGCGCGCCCAACGCCCAGATCATCCTCATCATTCCGTTTGGTCAGTATTGCGCCACGGATTTGAAGGATGCCGTTGACGCCCGCAAAATGGCCCGTCCTGCGGATACCAAAATCGCCGTGATCGATCTGGGCTCGGGAGTTGCTAGAAACCTTGACGACCATGAGCCTAACGGCCTGATGGGAGGACTGCACCCGAATGACCGGGGCCATGCGAATTTCGCGGCAGCCATTATCCCGCAGATGATGAAGCTCATTGAGAAGTGAAATGAAAGAAATGAAAAACAAACAATATGCATGCATTTTCTATCAATAAAACCCTCGGCACGGCGCTGTTGGGCTTGGGCCTGATGGCCTTGCTCAGTCCATCCGTGACCGCAGGAGAGGCACCCAGGAACAAGCTCAACATCAATCCGGTATGGAGCTTCACGCTGGGCGATCCGGCGGATGCGTCCAAACCGGATTTCGATGACCGCGGCTGGGACATCGTATCACTGCCCCATTCGCACGAACTCTATGCCGCAGACATCAGTAATTTCCGTGGTAAGGAAGATGTCAAAGAACCCTACGTGGCCTTCCCGGGGCGCAAGGTCGGCTGGTATCGCCGCACCATCGACATCCCCGCCACGGCTCTATCAGGAAAGGTGTTTCTGGTGTTCCAGGGCGCGATGGAGACCACCAAGCTGTGGGTCAACGGCAAGCCCGCCGGCGAGTGCCTCGTGGGCGGCTACACCTCGTTCCACTTTGACATCACGTCGCTTCTCCAGCAGGGCAAAAACAGGTTGGCGGTGCGCGTCGATAATACCGTGCAGAAGGATATTCCGCCTGACGGTGCCATGTGTGACTTCGTCCTGTTCGGCGGCCTCTATCGTGACGTGGATCTGGTGTTCACCGGCTCGCCCCACGTGACCTTTCCCTGGGAAGGCCCGCAGGCCGGCGTGCGGCTGACCCTGCCGGAAGTCTCGCAGGAGAAGGCGGTGGTCCAGATTGAAACCGCCCTTCACAATGATACAAGCCAGGCGGTGAAGTGTACCGTCGTGACGCGCGTGCTGGACAAGGTCGGCAAGACCGTGGCGACGACGAAAGATGAGGTTTCCCTGCACGCCAAGGGCGACGCTGTGATCACTCAAAAAACGGAACCCATTTCCAATCCAAACCTTTGGTCGCCCGACAGCCCATATCTTTACACGGTTGAAACCACGGTGATGAATGGACGCAAGGCGACGGATCACCTATCTCTATCCGTTGAAGGACGACAAAGTCGTGATCTTCAGCAACGCCGAGAAAGTTAGATTATCTGAAAGCGTCGGCGGCAAGGAGTTCAAGGAGGTCGGCATGCTGGAGCCGGACAAGGGGTTCGCGCTGAATCATCCGCCGTTCCATGCCAGCGTTTCGAAATGGACGTCCTGTTACAAGGCGGAAGGCTTGGTGGGCGGCAAGGTGGTGAGCAGCCATGTCTATCACCGCCAGAGCGAACCCGCCGCGCTCAAGCTCAGCGTGGACCACAGCGAGATCACGGCGGACGGCGGCGACATGACCCGCGTGCTCCTCCAACTCGTCGATAAGAATGGAACTGTCATCGTCAACAACTACGAGCCGGTGAACTTCTCGATCGAGGGCGCTGGGTTATTGGTTGGCGAAAACCCGACGCAGCTCATGGCCGGGCAGTGCATCATCCTCGTGCGATCGACCTTTGAACCGGGCAAGATGACGATCAGCGCCGAAATGCCGGGCATGGAGGGGATCGGCAAGGCCTCGGTTTCGCTGAAGTCCGTGGCGGTCGCGGCCAACGCCCATGTCGATATGCCGAAAACCACGGTCAAGGCACCCACCGGTAAGACCGTGATGCCCACCAACCTGAAGCAAATCCAGGTGAATCTGTCCCCGGACGACTTCGGTTGGTTTGTCATCCCTGCGGCCGAGAACGCCGAGCCGGGGCAACTGGTTGAATCAAAGCCCATGCTGGTGTCGGGACAGCGGCAGACGTCGAAGCTCACGGTGCAGGGCTGCGAGTACCGGATCTATTCGTCGGCCTGGTCATCTGCGCCCACCGAGGTCACCCGGGGCGACGCCCTGTTCTTCCGCATGAAGGCCAACCCGGCCGCAGGCCAGACCGCCACCGCGGAGGTCACTATCCAGGGCGTGAAGCGGACCTTCACGGTCACGACGAAATAATGGGAGCAAACCGCACGTCCATTCCCGCTCCCAGGCCATGGCCAGACCGGCAAAACCGCCAACCGCAGAATTTGGCATGGATCACGGAGGGTGGGCGTCCCGCCCACCAGCGCCATGGAAAGTGAAAGAAACGAGTGAAAGCGCCGTGCTGCTTTCTTCCCCCATGACGGATGCGAGTGGGACACCCGCACTCCTTGAGGTGTCCCGCCATGTCATATAAACCTATGACATGACAGGTTCCGGGGAAATTCCTACAGTGCTCCTCTTCGACAGCCAACCGACCGAAAATGACCCATCCAACCCATCTTTTTTTCAGAATCAAGTTCCATCCACAATCCACAATTTTCCCACGTCTTTCCGGAGTTAATGGGTTTTCTCTGGAATCACAGCGAGGTCATCGGTGCGCACCGGCGGCCCCGCGCTTGTCGCGTGCCGCAAACGCCTATGAAAATGCGCTTCGGCTTGATCAAGTACAAGGTGGAGTTCGGGACAAAATCGGGCGCCGCCGAAAAGCTGGTGCAGACCGTGAACAACCTGGTGTGTGGCGACGCCTATCTGATCGACGGCCAATCCAACGCGCTGGCACTGGATACGGCCGACAAGTCTCCCGATGAAACGAGCGAGTGGATCCGCAGTTATGGCGGTCCGGGCGGGCGGGGTGATGAAACCAGCTGGGCCCGCGAACGCTTTGTCAATGGCAAGCGGGAGAACCTGTGGTGCACTCCGTGCTGGCGCGGGCCGAACAAGGCCGCGCTCGGCTGGTGGGGCATGGAACTCGCCAAGAAACTGTTAGCCAGCCAGAAAATGCCCATTTGCATCATCCAGGCCGCGGAGGGCGGCACCCGGATCGACGAACACAAGCGCAACGAAACCGATCCTGTCGATTTGAAAACGCTTTACGGGCACATGCTCTGGAGGCTGAAAAACGCCCGGCTGACCCATGGTATCCGTGCCGTGTTGTGGCATCAAGGCGAAGCCGACCAGGGCTCGGATGGCCCGGACAACGGATATGACTCGGCGGTCTATCAGCAGTACTTCCTGGACATGACGGCTGCATGGAAACAGGACATGCCAAACATCCGCCACTACTATGTGTTCCAGATTTGGCCCAACGGCTGCAGCCAGGGAGGCGGGCACGGCGACCTGTTGCGCGAGAAGCAGCGGACGTTGTCGCGGCTTTACTCGAACCTGGACGTCATGTCCACGCTCGGCATCAAGCCGGGCGGAGGCTGCCATTATCCGTTGGTCGGTTGGTCCGAATTCGCACGCCTGATGCAACCGCTCATTGAGCGGGATTTCTACGGCCGCAAGGTGCCCGAGCCGATCACCGCGCCGGACCTCAAAGAGGCATACTATGCGAGTAGTGCGAAGGACGCGATCATCCTCGAGTTTGACCAACCGGTCATCTGGCTGGATTCGCTGGCCGGCCAGTTCTATCTGGATGATGCCAAGGACATGGTGGCCAAGGGCAGCGTGAACGGCAACGTGATCACGCTCCAACTGAAATCACCCGCCACCGCCGGCAAAATCACCTATCTCAAGGAACTCAACTGGAACCAAAACGACCTGGTTTTCGGTAAGAACGGCATCGCGGCGCTCACTTTCTGCGACGTGCCGATCCTGCCGGAGAAACCGCGTGCCAAATAGGAAGTGACACGACACAATCTAACTACTCGTATTCCCACCACCACGAAAAACACAAGCGCATGAGAAAACTAACGAAAACCAAATTTGAATCCACCCTGCTGGCCATGGCCATGTTGCTGGGCCTGCCGGTCATGGCGGTCGAGGGGCCGCCGGATCTCACCAAAAGCGGAGCCGCAGGGGTGGATCTCAAGGAGACCTACAACCTGGGACCCACCGGAATGCGCGGGTGGATTTATCACGCCTGGTCGAAGGTCCCCGGGCGGGACGGGACCACGGCGTTCGCACCCTATCAGATTCTGGTGACCACCGTGGCCGATAAGACACCGGCCACTGGGGTGCTGGCCACCGACGACGTGATTCTGGGTGCGAGTGCGGGCGGCGGCGAGGTGCCGCTCTTCACCGCCGATGCCCGCAAAAGCCTGGGTTGGGCGATCGGCGCGGCCGAGGCTAACAATGGGATTCTCAAGCTCAAGCGTTGGCGCGCGGGTGCTACCACGGATGTGTCCATCACCCTGCCCGCCATGGG
>CAIQXC010000178.1 GCA_903875675.1 Akkermansiaceae bacterium | reverse complement strand
GATGGACGACGCTGCCCTAGCCCGGCGCATCGAAACAAGCACCGGCCGCAACGACAACGCCCTCGTCAACGCGGTGCAACTCGACCGCTCGCTGGATGCCGCCTCGCCGTGGCGCGAAATTTTGTTAGGTGAGCTGGCCGGTCTGTGGCGGGGCATCGCCTGGCAGCGAGTGTACGATTGGCGCGTGTTGCGGCGGTGGGCGACGGCTGCCGGAGGGATTTTTTTGCTAGGCATGGCGTTGTTTGCGTGGCGGCCCAACGAATTTCGCCAGCGGGTAGGGCGGGTGTTGCTTCCGGCGAGTGAAATTGCGCCGATCACCCGCACCCGGGTGGTGGCCGTGATGCCGGGGGACCGGGTGGTGAGTCGCGGCACGTTGCTGGCGATGCAGGTGACGCTGGCGGGCATGGCCCCAGCCGATGTCTGGCTGGTGGTGGCCAAGGCGGATGGCAGCATCGATCGGCTTGCGGCGAAACGGCTGGCGGGAGCGATGACGTGGGCGGTGGATTGCAAGTGGTCGGAGGCCGGTCGCTATTGGTTCGAAGCCGGTGACGCACGGTCGTTTGAGCGGCACATCGATGTGCAAGCGCCGGCCAAAGTGCTGGCCCGCCAACTGACGATTGTGCCGCCGGCCTACACCCGGTTGCCAAGCGTCCGGGTGCCCGATGGCAAGGTCTGGCCCGCCATTCCTGAGGGGTCCGATGTGACCCTGGAGTGGACGTTTGACCGGGGCGTCAAGGAATTATCAGTGGATGATGGTGCCGCCAAGACGAGTCCGGCAGACAAACCAGAGGTCTGGAAACTCAGCGGCCGACCAACCCTCAACCGGCCGTGGAGCTCTCATTGGAGCGATGTTTCCGGCCTGAGTGACCAGGCAAAGGTGACCTTCAACCTCAAGCCCGATGAGCCACCGAGGGTGCGTTTGATCCAACCAACGGGCGAGGAGGAAGTGCTGCTCACCCGTGATGCCGCGTTGCATCTATCATTCGAAGCCAGCGACGATTACGGCCTAGCGGAAGTCGCCGTGTACCGTGGCAGCCCCGAAAAACCCGACGGACGAGTCATCGAAACCTGGAAACCCGGCACTCCGTCATTCAAACAAACGATCGATATCCAGTTGTCGCGCTGGCTCGCCAAGGAGGAATGCGAAGCGTGGTTCTGCGTTGCCGCCCGCGATGGCAACGACGTCACCGGTCCCGGCCGCACCCTCTCACGCATGCTGGTGCTGCGCATCGTCACCCCGGATGAATTGCGCCGTGCCACCGAAACCCGTCAGGGAGCGGCGTTAGGCGGCCTCGACGACCTGCTGCGCCTCCAACAAACGAACCTCGACGCCACCCGTGCCCTGCTTCACGCCAGCGATAACGCCGCCGACGGCGCGGTGGCGACAGTGGCCGAACGCCAAATCCAAATCGAACAGGCCGCCGCCAAGTTGCTCGCCGCCACTCCGGCCGGATCTGTGGCTTGGCGCGAGGTGCTTGCTGCTTTGTTAGCCAAGGAACTGCCCCAAGCACAGCTGGCATTTCGCGAGGCGGTGACGGCAAAAGCCGCCGCCCGCCGCAGCCCTCTGGCCAAGGCCGAGGCCCTGGAGACAGCGATTTTAGCCCGCTTGAAGAGCCTGCCGGCGGACCTGCGCGACGAGGCCGCCGGTGCCGCCGTGCGCGATCTCATCGGCCGCGTCGAAGCCTTGTTCACCCGCCAAAAAGCTATCCACTCCCGCACCATCAAAGCCGTCAAAGGTGAGGGTTCTGCCATCGCCGACGACCAGGATACCCTCGCCGATGAGTCGCGCAACGTGCGCCAAGCCCTGGCCGATGGTGCCCACAATGCCTCTCTGGGCGATGCCGCCTTCCGGGCGGTGTTAGAGAAGGCCGCCTCTCTGATGGGGGATACCAAAATTTACGAACAAATGATTCGCAGCGCGGAACAAATCGAAGCTGAGCAATTTTCCAATGCCTCCTCGCTGTCCAAACAAGTATTGGTGGACTTGGCTCGGGTGCTCGAGTTGTTGAATACCTCACGGCGCTCGACTGCGGGTGACAAGGCCGACTCCTTGAAAGAAACCGCCGCCGATATCCATGAAAAACTCGAAGCCCTTGTCGAACAACAACGTGCCGTGGTCGAAAAAAGCAAGGCGCTTGCCGCCAAAGACCAGTTCAGTCCCGAGGACGTCGCTGTGGCCAAGGAACTGGCCACCAAGAAGGAAGAAATCGCCAAGTTGATCGAGCAAATGCTCACCGATGCCCACGCCTTCCCCGACCTTCGCCCAATGAATGAATTGCGCGAGGAACTCACCAAGATCTTTGAAGACGTCATCCAACAAGACACCGCTCAGGCCGCCGCAGGTGAGTTGAAGCCTAGCGAAATAGCCGTCCAAAAAGAAGAAAGCCTCCTGTCAGATTTGGAGAAAGCCGCCAAAACCGCCGCCGATATGGAAATGTGGCTGCCCGATAAAAATGAAACCACCAAGTGGCTGATGGAAAATTTTGATCTGTCGGAAATGCCGGAAATTCCCAACCTGCCGCTGCCAGATGCCTTCACCGACCTCGTCGGCGATTTGCTCAAGGAACAGGAAGGCCTCGCCGAACAAGTCCAGGATGCAGCGTCTAACAACGCTTTCGCGATCAACCCCGCCAATGGCTGGGAAGTCGCTGACGGACCGATGCCGGGCTTCAATGCCCAAGGCAAGAGCGGGAATACCCCGCCTAACAAAAATGAGCAGACCGGCCGTTCGAGCGGTGGCCGCGAAGGCATGTCTAGCGGCGAAATGGTTAACCAGCGCGCCGATCGCTTGGAGGGCAGCTCCATCGACGCGCGGCGCACCAACGACCCGATGCAAAAAGGCCAGGTGCAGGACGACGGCCCGCCTGCTGACGCCAAGGCCACGGGCGGAGGCAAGGCCGGTGGGGCGAGCCAGCGTGCAGGCATGACCGGCGAG
>CAIQXC010000177.1 GCA_903875675.1 Akkermansiaceae bacterium | reverse complement strand
GGGCCGAGGCCGGGCAGTTGCAAAGGCGGGTTCAGGAAGAACTCTGGGATCCCCAGGCGAACTTCTTCAAAGTGAAGCGGCATGAGCTGGCGCAGTCGAATTATCCCAACTTCGCCGCAGTGGCTTGCGAACCGGGCCAACGGGTCAATGTGCGCGAAATCTTCGGCTTGGTGCCATGGTATTTCAATCTGCCTGAGGGCGGCTGCGGCTATGAAGATGCCTGGCGGCAGTTGATAGACCCGCAGGGATTCCAAGCTCCATACGGCCCGACGGTGGCCGAGCGGCGCCATCCGAATTTCATGATCAACGAGGCGGGTTGCCAATGGCGCGGGGCGAGTTGGCCATTTTCAACAGCCCAGACGCTGACCGCATTGGCAAACGTGCTCAATCATTACACTCAAGCCGTGCTCGGCAAAAAAGAGTATTTCGACACCCTGAAGACCTACACGCGAAGTCATCGCCTCACGCTGGGCGACGGCAGGGTCGTGCCGTGGATTGATGAGTCGCTCAACCCCGACACGGGGCGCTGGATCATGAATGATGGGCAGTACCCGAACACGCGGGGCCGTAATTATAACCATTCCACCTATTGCGATCTGGTGATCACCGGGTTGGTTGGACTGCGTCCGCGGGCGGATGACCTTGTCGAGGTGAACCCGCTCGTGCCGGAAGGCGCTTTGGATTTCTTCTGTCTGGACAACGTCAGCTATCACGGTCGAAACCTCACGATTTTGTGGGACAAGACGGGCGTTCGCTACGGTCGCGGCGTGGGCCTGCGTGTCCTCGCCGACGGCCGGGAGATCGCTCACAGTGAAACCTTGGCGCGGGTGACCGGCAAGTTGAATGGCCCCCCGCCGTGATCCGAGAAACACAACAACCAAAACCGAAACGAACAACCAAAACCGAAACGAACAACCGAAACCGAAACGAACAACCAAAACGAAAATGAGCACGCAATACTGTTTGAAAATATCTAATGCCATGAAATTGATCACCTGGATGGGAGCAAGCTGGATCGCCATGGCTCTCTCCGCCCAGGCCACACTCACGCATACCAACGGCAATTTTGACGCTGGCGCGGCAGCGGGGGATAACAGCAACGTTCCAGACTGGTTCGATGGAAACAATCACCCTGGCGGGAACTGGGAAGACACGTGGCTGAATACCGTACACATTCCCTCCGGGCAGAGCGGTGGGACGGTGGGATTCTCAGGCAACGTTCCCACCGCGACGAACTTTCTCTATCAACCTATCGGCACCAGGAACCCGGGTGACGGCACGCTTTACTTCTCGATTTCGGTGGGTGCCTTCACCGATGGGTGGGGGCTCAGGTCCGGCACGCTGCATGTCGGGCTCTACGAACAAACCGGTTCGTTCACGGGCTCGGACGGGACCGATATCGATGGATCGGACGGCGTGACCCAGGTAGGCTCGACAGTGGCGTTGTCTATCAGCAGGGTTGGTGGTTGGGTGGCCTCTGATGAAACCGGTTCGTTCGATATCAGTGGTGTTAGCACCAGCAACACCCTCTATCTTCGGTACCAGTGGATCCCGACAGACGGCAGCTACATCAGCGTGGACAACGCGTCGGTCTCCACAGTCGCCCCGCCCTCACTCAAACTTACCAACGGCAATTTCGACGCTGGCGCGGCAGCGGGCGATAACAGCAACGTTCCTGAATGGTTCGACGGAAACAATCACCCTAACGGGCCCTGGGAAGACACGTGGCTTAACACCATCAACATTCCCTCCGGGCAGAGCGGCGGGACGGTGGGATTCTCAGGCAATATTCCCACCGCGACGAATTTTCTCTATCAATCTATCGGCACCAGGAACCCGGGTGACAGCACGCTTCACTTCTCGATTTCGGTGGGTGCCTTCACCGATGGGGAGGGCATCAGGTCCGGCACGTTGCATGTAGGGCTCTATGAACAAACCGGTTCGTTCACGGGCGCGGACGGGATCGATATCGATGGAGCGGACGGTATGACCCAGGTAGGCTCGACGGTGGCCTTGCCGATCAGCAGGGTGGGTGGTCCCGGTGCGGTGGCTTCCGATGAGACCGGTTCGTTTGATATCAGTGGTGTCAGCACCAGCAACACCCTCTATCTGCGATTCCAGTGGATCCCGACAGACGGCAGTTATATGAGCGTGGACAACGCGTCGATCACCGTGTCACAGGGCGTCACCTACGCAACTTGGGCCAGCAACAATGGTGTGGCCGGCAATCCGGACGAGGATTCCGACAATGATGGTGTGTCCAACGGCATGGAGTATTTCATGGGCATTGCCTCCAGCGATCCCGTTTTCACCGTCAGTCCGGGCGTGGGCTTGACTAACAATATCAGTTGGCCGATGAGCGCGACCTTTGCCGGAACCTATGAGGTGGAAACCTCGCCAGACCTCAGGACGTGGACTCCTGTCAACCCGAAGCCCACTCCTGTTGGGGGTTATCTAACCTACACCGTGCAGTCCGGTGCGGAAGGTGGCAAGAGCTTCGTCCGTCTGGCAGTTACGCCCGATTGAACGGCGAATGCGTGCCGGTGTTTCCGTGAATCGGTGTTTCAGGGTGATGATTCATTCCGGGCTACCGCTGGCCTGCGACTTGGGGACCGAATTTCGACTGGCTCCCGGACCCATGCCATGGCGGCAATCTGGTCACCACCACCCATCTGATGTTATTGCAATCCAGCGGCGACACCATCCGCCTGCTGCCCGCCTGGCCGCAAAGCTGGGATGTGGACTTCAAGCTCCACGCTCCGCACAACACCACCGTCCGCTGCGAACTCAAGGATGGCAAAATCGCGCGGCTGACGGTGGAACCCGCCGCGCGTGAAAAAGATGTGGTGTTGCCGGAGTGGGCAAAATAATCATCCATGCCTTCCTATCCCAAACCATGACTCCCATAGCAATGTCCACTCTATCATTTATGAAAACCATGCGCATTCTTCAACTGCTCCCTGCCGATCCCCTTCAGCAAGTCCTGCCGGATCACCATCCACGCCAAGGCCGACACCAGCGTCGTCACCATGGTTAACTTGCATCAGTACCAGCCCGGGATGCCGCTGACCCCGTTCCGCTTCCATGCGGCGCACGCTCTCGAAAAACCGGCCAGTCGGCAGAATGGTTTCACCATGCTGGAGACCACTGGCCGGGGCTTTGTCGCCGGCCTCTTCATGGGAGCGATCCAACAAGACCACAGCGACATGGTGTTTCATACTGGCGGCATGCGGATTCTGATCGATGGCGAGACCGATCCGCATGCCATCCGCGGCCACAACATGGAGGATGACTACGGCTTCACCTGGGGGTTCAACGACCGCCAGACTCCATGGATTGGCTGTCCCTGGCACCAGAACCGCGGCCGCCAGGATCAGGACGGTGTCTTCTACCGCTTCTTCGGCCCCGATCCCATCGCCTTCCATTCATCGATTTCGTTCTCGACCGGCTGCCGGGCCGACGACACCGAGAGCGTGCTCTATTACTACCGCATCCCGATCCAGCTCAAGCCCGGCAAAAACGAACTCCGCATCAAAAATAGCAACTTCATGGGCAATAACCGCGCCATCTGGGCGATCAATTGTGTCGTGGAGAAAGAGGAGGCGCGATAGCCTCGCCGTATTGACGGATCCATCCTTGTTTCACCACCCAAGCCACGAATCCATCATTGCGACGCCATCCATTCAATAATCCACCACACATAAACTTGATCTATCGAACATCCCACCTGTTATTACCACGGCTGGCGCGCATCGCCATGCTGGTCCTTGCCTCCGCGGCGCTTGCCCGTGCTGATGACGGCGACCTGCTGCTCAATGATTTCGAAGGTGCCGACTTCGGCGACTGGAAAACCGAAGGCACGGCCTTCGGTCCGGGCGCGGCCCACGGCACGCTGCCAGGGCAGATGGAAGTCACCGGGTTCCTAGGCAAGGGACTGGCTAACAGCTTCCACGGCGGCGACGGGCCGACCGGCAAGCTCACATCGCCCGAGTTCACCATCGAGCGGGACTACCTCACGTTCCTCATCGGTGGCGGCGGCTACCAGGGCAAGACCTGCATGAACCTGTTAGTCGGCGAAGATGTCGTGCTCACCGCGACCGGACCCAAAACCGAACCGGGAGGTAGCGAATTCCTCAACTGGGAAAATTGGGATGTGAAAAAATATAGAAGCAAGAAGGCCGTGATTCAAATCGTCGATGACGCGTCGGGTGACTGGGGCCACATCAACGTCGATCAAATTTCGCAGAGCAACACGCCCGCGAAAAAGAAACCCGCCCCACCCATCAGGACCCAGCCGGCGCCCGCGCCTGAAAACGCCCGCGAAGTGGCCATCACCGGCAAATACCTCATCTTCCCCATTTCTAACAAGTGGCAGCGCGGCCGGATGACGATTCGTATCGGCGACCAATGGGTCCACAATCTGGATTGCGACTTCCCGACTGAGAAGGAAGCCATCGATTGGTGGGGCTGGCTCGACATGGCGGAATACCAAGGCAAAACCGCGCTCATATCCACCAAGGCAACCCCGGAAATTGCCGCCATGATCGAATCCAGCAATCAACTGCGCCACCTCCAACCGCTCTACGACGAGGCGCTGCGGCCCCAATTCCATATCAGCCAGATGCGCGGCTGGAACAATGACCCGAACGGGATGTGCTACTTCGAGTGTGCCGAAATGTTTGAGATGAAGGACGACAAGGTGACGTTGCGCGTGCTGGTGGACCGCCCAATGTTCGAGGCGGTCGGTGGCGGCGGTGCCTGCTACAAGAACAGTGCCCGCCGCGATATGGGCAAGCCACTCGGCAAGATCTCATTGACCGCCCAAGGCGGCACCCTCACCGTCGAGTCCCTCGAGGCGCATAAAATGACATCCACATGGAAAAACAAATGACCACCCGCACTAACCCACCATGAATCCACGGATCTTCTTTTTCGCTATCGTCTCGGCATTGGCCGGATTTCTCTTCGGCTTCGACACCGTGGTCATCTCTGGAGCCGAACAAACCATCCAAAAATTGTGGGGACTGAGCCCCGGCATCCACGGCATCTTCTTCTGCGGCATGATGATCCTGCAACTGCTCTGGGTGAAAACCATGGTGCCCGAAACCAAAGGCGTGCCGCTCCAAGATATGCAAAAACAACTCGAAATTCACTAGATACCCATGCAATCCTATCCGTTCCTATCAGTTTATCGCGCTGCCGTTCCGGCGGTGATCCTTTGGATGGCGGCGAGCGCTGGCGCTCAGGTCGCACTTCCAAAGTTGTTCGATGAGTTATCCGACTATGCGGCGGTCGCCCGCTGGCCGCAGCCTGAGTTCACCTGCAAACAGGCGAGCAGTTATGACCGCGGGAAGGTCGCGCCGGACAAGCCTGGTTGGTTCGCCAACAGTGATCAGAACCAGTTCATCCGCAATGAAACCCACCAAGGCCGCGCCGAGAAAGTGATGCTGGATGCCGACGGCCCCGGCTGCATCGTGCGCTTCTGGCTAACGACCGATCAGAACAAGAAAGGCACGTTGCGCATTTATCTGGATGGTGCGCCGGAGCCTGCGCTCACATTTCCCGCATACGACCTGCTCAGCGGCGACCTTGGGATCGGTCTGCCGTTGGCGCAACCTCATCCCGGTTACCAACCCGATGGCAATGGCGGAAACAATCTCTATCTACCCATTCCTTATGCGAAGCATTGCAAGGTCACTTGGGAGGAAGCCAGCAATGGCGCGCGCTATTATCAGATCAACTACCGGACCTACGCCGCCGGCACGGCGGTGCAAACGTACACGCGTGCCGCTCTGGAGGCCGCCCGGCCCGCCGTCGAACGGGTGAACAAGGCACTGTCCGCCCCGCCGGACCATCCCCAAGGGACGTCCGTCGGCACGGAAGCCGACCTCGCCCCAGGCGCCGAGCAACAGTTAAACATGCCCCCCGGTCCGGCCGCCGTTCGCCGCATGGAACTGCGTGTGCCGCCCGACCGCCTGGTCTCGCCGGAGCGTGCCTTGCGTTCGCTGATCATCCAAATGGAGTGCGATGGCGAACGCACCGTTTGGTGCCCGACCAGCGATTTCTTCGGCAGCGGGGTCGGCCTGAACCGGGTCGAAAATTGGTATCGAACGGTGGATCCGGATGGCACGATGGTGTGCCGCTGGGTTATGCCCTATCAGAAAAATGCCAGCGTCACCTTGCTCAACCTCGCCGGCTCGCCGATTCACGTTGGCCTAACGGCTATTGTCGGCCCGTGGATGTGGGACGAACAATCGATGCACTTCCACGCGGTATGGCATCATGAGGCGGGCCTCATGACCCCGCCCGCCCGCGACTGGAATTTCGTCACCCTGACCGGCCGCGGCGTGTACGTGGGTGACACTCTCGCGCTGTTCAATCCGGTGGCGACGTGGTATGGCGAGGGGGACGAAAAGATATGGGTGGATGGCGAGGCGTTTCCGTCGCATGTCGGCACGGGAACCGAGGATTACTATGGATATTCATACGCGCCGATGGGGGTCCACCACACGCCCTTCTGTGGCGAACCGCGGATCGATCAGGGAATGACCCAGGGACATAACACCTCAACTCGCACCCGCAATCTGGACGGCATCCCTTTCCGCAAGTCGTTGCAGTTCGACATGGAATTGATTTCCTGGAAAGCGACCACGCTCACCTACGCGGCGACGACCTATTGGTATGCCTTTCCCGGAACATCCTCGAACGTCGCGCCCCAACAGCGCGAGGCGGCGGCTCCCGTGCCCACCCTGGCGGAAGCCATCGCGGCCAATGCGCCGCCCCACAAACCTGGTGCCATCGAATGCGAGACAATGAAGGTGGTGGCGAAACCCGCCGACAAGTTCGTCGGTGAGCAGGATATGGCCGCTTTCGGTGGTGAGCGGTGGAGCAACGGCCGTCAGTTGCTAGGTAAGATGACTGCCGTCGGGGATGCTGTGGATATCGAATTCCGCGCACCCGATACCGCGCCGCGAAAGCTGCTGTTATACCTAACCCAGGCACCCGACTTCGGGGTGCTGCGGTTTGAAGTCAACGGCCAGTCGGTGACCGCGACGTTCGACGGTTATGCGGCGGGCGTGCAACCTGCACCGGCATGTGTGCTGGGCACATTCGCGCCGCGCGACGGCAAGTTCACCCTACGCGCTGCGGTTGCGGGTGCCAATCCTGCGGCGCTTGGCGCGAAATATTACTTCGGCCTCGATTGCGTGGTGTTGGAAAAACCTTGAGTCTGGCCCTCGCCTGGAGTCCTTGAAAAGCAAAAGTTGTTAGTAACTACTCAGGTACCATTCAATGAAAACCGTAATACTGTTTGCATGTTTGCTCGCGTGGGCGCCATGGGTGCGGATTTCCGCGGCGGAGAAACTTGTCGTGGTGGCAAACGGCAAGGCGATGGCCGCGCGTTACGCCGGGGCTCCATGGCAAGAGGGGGTGGAAGGCGTTACGGCGGAGGGCACCGCTCGCTTTCTCTTCGCCGCCAAGACTCTTGAGGCGGGGGATTTCCACGTCACCGCCCGCGTTCTGCTCCCGCGCCTAGGCGCCACCGCGGCGGCCTTCGTCATCAATGACAGTTATGTGGGATTCGACGGGCGCGGCAACAGGTTCTTTGCCGAAGGTTCCCTGTTCGGCGGCTCGGTCCGTCTGCTAGATCCGGCGGATGCATGGGTCAAACCGGAGGTGGCCTTCACCTTCGAGGCGGTTCGTCAGCAGGATGTCACTCGGTTTTTGGTCAACGATCATGAGATCTGCCGCATCGAAAAGTGGCATGGACCGGTCGCTCGAATCGGCTTCCGGCCATGGCGCAACCGCCTGACCATCGAACGCTTTGAAGTGCAGGGGAACCTGCTCGACCTACCGCCGTTGGCCGAACTCACCGGTGAGCCGTTGTTTGTCAGCGGGCGGGATGGATATAGCACCTATCGGATTCCCGCGCTCGCCGTCACCCCCAAGGGCACGGTGCTGGCATTTTGCGAAGGAAGGAAGAGCGGCGGGGGCGACTCGGGCAACATCGATTTGTTAGTCAAGCGTTCCGCCGACCATGGCAGGACATGGAGTGCGCAACAGGTCATTTGGGACGACGGGGATAACACCTGCGGCAATCCCTGCGCGGTGGTGGACCGCGAGACTGGCACGATCTGGCTGTTGACCACCTGGAACCGCGGCGACGACCATGAGGATAAGATCATTGCGCGGACCAGTGTGGATACCCGCCGGGTGTTCGTGACCCAATCCACCGACGACGGGCTGACATGGCAGTCCCCGCGAGAAATCACCGCGGATGTGAAACTGCCCAATTGGACGTGGTATGCCACCGGGCCCGGCAGCGGCATCCAAATCCAGCACGGCCCGCACAAGGGCCGCCTCATCATTCCCTGCGATCACATCGAGGCGGATACCAAGCATTACGACTCGCACATCATCTATTCGGAGGATCATGGAAAAAGCTGGAAACTCGGCGGCTCAACCCCCGGGCATGGGGTTAACGAGTGCGAGGCGGTGGAGTTGAGCGGCGGTAAGTTGATGCTCAACATGCGCAACTACGACGGCTCGAAGAAATTCCGCCAGGTGGCCGTGAGCAACGACGGCGGGCTGACGTGGCAAGGCCAGCGCTTCGATACGGCGCTGATCGAGCCGATCTGCCAAGCTGCAATCAAGCGTTACCGCTGGCCGGCGGAAGGGAAGCACGGCGTCATCCTGTTCAGCAACCCGGCCAGCTCGAGCGGGCGGGCCAACATGACGCTTCACGCCAGTTTCGACGACGGCCAAACCTGGCCGACATCCCACGTGCTGCACGCCGGTCCCAGCGCCTATTCGGACCTGGCGGTGCTCGCAAACGGCCAGATCGCCTGCCTGTATGAAGGCGGACTGGCGAGCTGCTATGAGTCGATCATGTATGCGATGGTTCCGTTAGATTCGCTGCGGGACGTGGCGACCGCCAAGCCGCAAGCGGCGGCGGCGGACATGCTCCCGGTGATTGGCAGTGCGCAAGAGCTGGCGGTGAACCCCCAAACCGCTGCCGTCGAGATGACGGTTGACCTTGCCGGGGTGCGGCACCAGATGGCCGGGGGCGTGGGGGCGTCCTGGCACTCGATCTCGCGCGAGATGACGTTCGACGAGAAATTGTTGTCGATGGATCGCACGAACAAAACCGCCCGTGGCAGCGGCTGGGGCGGCAATCCGCCCGTCACGGACGAGGGCAAGTGGCAGCGCATCGAGGAACTCGCGACGTGGCTGGGCATGGACTGGCTGCGGGTGGAATTGCAACAATGCAGCTATGAACCCGGAAAGGATTCTTTCGATTGGGCCAATGAGGAGATGCAGGCGTTGTATCGCATCCTGGACTGGTGCGAGCGAAACAAGGCGGACGTGTTTCTAACACAGATGTACAGCAATGTCGGGTGGAATGCCTACGACGGGGTTTCGCCGGTCCAGAGCGCGCCGAAGAACATGGATGATTTTGCGGTCGGGCTGGCGACGCTCCTCGATCATCTGGTGAACAAACGGAAATACACCTGCATCAAATGGATTTGCATCACCAACGAGCCCGCAGGCGATTGGTCGTGGTGGCTCGGCCCAGGCCGAAAAATGCTCTCGATCACCCCCGGGTTGCAGGCGGTTCGCGCCGCATTGGACCAGCGTGGGATCGGCATCCCCTTGTCCGCGCCGGACTGGAATCACATTGGCGATCCTCCTGCTAACGGATTCGATTTCGCCCCGCATGTGGGAGCCTACGATTCCCACGACTATGGGCATGCCAACCCGATCGGCATGGGGCGCTGGGTCAAGCTGGCCCACGCGGAAAACAAGCCGTTCTTCCTGAGCGAGATGGGCAACATGTGGCTCGGTTGGGGCGACAGCAACCCCGGCCCCAGAAGCTACGCTCATGGATTGTCTCTCGCCAACACCGTCCTGTCAGGCATGAACACGGGCGTTGACGGCTTCAACCGCTGGAGCTTCACCAATCGCGGTGACCTTGATGGCCAATGGCAGTTGGTTAGGACCTGGGACAGCGCGAACAAGAAGTATCTGGACCAGGACGGGATCATGCCCGAGCCGATCCCATACTATGCCTACGCCATGCTCACCCGCTTCAGCGCAAAACATTCCGCCATCCTCAACAGCTCGGCATCCGGTGGGAATTGGCCAGAATTCGAGGCCACCTACAAGCGGCCGCCTAACACCGGGGAAAAGTGGCCAGCCTTCGAGGCCAGCTATCGCGGGGTAAACCTCGTCGCCCTGCGCAGCCCCAAGGGCAACCTGACATGCATCGTGTTGAACAAGGAGCCGGTTGAACGCGAACTCAAGCTGCGCCTGAATGGGATCGCCCAAACCGCCACCTTGCATTGCTATCAAGTCACCGAATCCGAAATCACCCAGGCGGCGTTCCAGCTTGATGCCAGGAAGAACTTCCAAGTGTCTGCGGCAACGCCTGTCCTGACAGACATCTTGCCGCCATCCAGTATCACCGTGTATTCCACTTTCAGCCTCAAGCATTCCGACCCCGGGGTCACAAGCGATTGATCCACCACAGCCCACCTACATTCATGTCACACTCGAAAATGAGGGCTTCCGCTGCGCTTGTGCTCTTCGCCTTGTCCGCCGGCATGACTGCGGTGGGCGAACCTCAACCGGAGCCGAACCCGGACTTCCCTCCCACCGAGATCCGCTTTGGCTGGTTGCGTCAAGAACATCAGCACCCGGATCAACCGTCGCCGCGCCCGCAGCCGAAGCACGACAAGCTGATCCCTAACGGCCGAATCATGTATCTCCGCTGGGACTATACGAACACGCCGCATTGCTTCAACCGGGTCGTCCTCTCGATGAATCCCGACGGCACAGACCAAGCGGCCATGTATGGCTCCAACTCGTATTGGCCGAACGGGACGTTCTATCCGAAGGTGGTTCCAGGCAGTTCGACGAAGTTCGTCGGAATCGTGAGCCCCTTGCGTGCGTCGGTTTTCAATTTGGCCAGTGCCGGAAAGACGGGGGCGGCGGGGCTATCGTCACGCACAGCGGCGCATTCGAGATAGGCCAGCAAATCGGGCTGAATCGGGATGTGAACCACCCGCTTCTTGCGCCGGGTTTTGCTCGGCATGACCGTGATTGTCTTCTTTTGCAAGTCAACCGCCTCCCAGGACAGCTTGGCGGCGTCACCTAGGCGCAGTCCGGTAAAACCGCCTGCGCATTCTTCTGGCTGGTCTCGCCGGTGGCCGGGTCCTTGACGTAAAATTGGCACTGGTAGATTTCCGAACCGGGGCGCTTGTAAATCGATGACATGGCGGGTTGAGGCGGGTTAGGTGCGTGTGAAAGGGTGCCCCAGTTTTTCTGTCTATCCAGTTTATTCTGTTTTGTTTTCCTTGTACCTACAGGTTTTTCTTGTAGGTACAAGGGGCGACATGGTTGCCTCCGGCCTCCGGCCTCCGGCCTCCGGCCTCCGGCCTCCGGCCTCCGGCCGCAGGCCGTGCGTGCCGCGTCTCGCAGCGCGTGCCAGGTGGCTGCCCATGCGGCGAGACTTGCC
>CAIQXC010000176.1 GCA_903875675.1 Akkermansiaceae bacterium | reverse complement strand
CCGGCAACACCGTCAGTTTGTAAGACTGTGCCAGCGGGTTCTTGCCGTCGCCGTAGCCGTACTCCGCCGTCGGATCCAACGGTCGCTCGCGAAGGCGCCACAACTCGACTTCCGCCCGGCAAGTGACCGGCACGGCTGATTCCGCCACAACCCGCACCAGCGGTTGATCGGCATCCAACCACATGGAAATCGTGGAGGGTTGATTTTGGATCTTGGATGATATTCTAATCACTCCGTCGCAGAGTTTTAATTCCTGACGAAAGCCATCCTTGGGTGCCAGTGGCGGATCGAACTTTACGCGGATTCGCCCGATCTTGCACAGACCGGCGTTCTCGTCCCATGCGTCTGTCTTGCTGACGTAGAATACCAGATCACCGTTTGCCTCCACCCACGCATTGATGCCAACATCACCGTTGCCCAAGGGCATTGAGCCATGCGCATTTTCGCTGGGTGTAGTCCATACCACGTTGTATGGGTCAATGGCCGACAACGAATCAATGTCCGGTGCCGCGCTGGTCGAGCCTCGACAACCGAGCATCACCAATACCAGCAGCGGTTTGAAATTCATCGGGCCGCTTCCTTTCTGCTGGCGATCGGCACGTCACAGAACGTGAGCGCGGCGATTCCATTGCTGCCGAGAATCAGATCGTTCTGGTTCCAGTTCATTTCTTTGAGATAGGTGATTTTGGCGGCGGTGGCGGGTGATTTCAGTTGCAGGGTGATCACGTTGCCGTTCACAGAGCCCTTGGCCACCATGTCCTTTTTGCCATCCAGATAGAACTGGCCAGCCAGTGAATCGAGCCAGATGACCGGTTGGTCGAACTCGAGGATGATCGAGTCCTTTGCTGTGCTCGTAAAATACACCTGTTTGAGATTTGGTGCGGTGTAGGGTTCGCGGTCCTTGCGGCCATAGAAATCCCGCTCGATGAGCGGTTGCATCAGCCGGGCAAATTCGGACCAACCGGTGAGTGGATAGTGGCAGCCGCCGGGTGGCTTGATGCCGAGTGTGGACATGACGTCGAGGTTCGAGTAGAGACGGGGCAGCGTCCGTTGTTTCTCGCGGAGGAGGTCGCCGTGTCCGCCACCCTGGCTGCATCCATTGGGCCAGATTTGGAACACATAGTAGTGGCGGATGTTGGGCATGTCCTGTTTCCAAGCGGCAGACATATCCATGAAGTACTGCTGATAGAACGTCGAGCCATATCCGTTGTCCGGACCATCCGAACCTTGGTCGGCTTCACCTTGATGCCACAAAACGGCTCGGATGCCATGGGTCAGTCTTGCCTGTTGCACGCGCCACAGCATCCGTCCGTAGATCGTGGCCAGGGCCGTGTGGTTGGTTGCAGATGGTTGGTGCTGGTCAATCCGGGTGCCGCCGGCGGCAGCCTGGATGATGCAGATTGGCACCTTCTGGCTAGCTAGCAGTTTTTTGGCAAGATCCATGCCCCACCATCCCAGTTCTGCCTTCTCGTCCTTCTGCCGTTTCCATACTGCGTTGCACCACAGGTTAGGTCTTTGGCCCGTCGTCTCTTTGATCTTGTCAAATTGATCATGAACCCAGTTTGTGGCATCGTCCCATCCCGTCGGGCCGCCATAACTGCGAATCCACTCACTGGTTTCCGCCGGGGATTTATCGCCCGTATCCGTGGCTAGGGCGTTGGATTGTCCTTCGATGAGATAGGCATCGCCGCACACCAGGTTGCCCACGGTTTGCAGCAATTTCTCGGTGCTGCCAGCTTTTGTTCCGAACTCCACCTTGTACTTGATCAGACCCGCCTTGAGCTTAGTGGCTAGAGAGTAGGATTTGTCCGCAGCTGGTTTTGCCGATTCTGTCTTGATGAGCTTGTCGTCAGCATAGACCTTCAAGAACACCAGGTCGGCCGGTTGTTCCAATGTGCCGTTGAAATAGAGCGTGCCTTCGTTGTTGTCATCGCGGGCATAGAACTGGCCCTCCTCAGGCTTCTCGTCCTTCGCGGCTATCCGCTGCACCCAGGGGTCATTCTTCGGCTCAGTCACCTGAATCGTTGCCGTAACAACCGTGGCTGAACCGCCATTGTCGATCGCCGCCTTGACGGTGATCGGTCCGGTGTATTGGGAGCGCTTGAGAATCAATTTGCCAGGCGTCACTTCTTTGCTAACGGCTCCGCCGGAGACGCTCCATTCACAATGCACTTTGCCGGCGCCCTTGGCGGTCATTGCGTCGAGATTGCGAATCTCGGGCACCACTTCTATGGCGTCCCGTCCATTCCAATTTGAGGGCGCTTTCAGGGAAAATACCGGTTCTGGTATGGCTTCCTTGACGGTTACATGTATGTCCTTGGTTTTGACTTCGTTGGCATACACAGCCCGCCACTGCAAAATGAATGACTGGTCACCCGTTACCCGGCCAGCATTCACCGTAAATGTGTGATCGTCGACGTCGGCGATAGTTTCCAACCCATCTCTCTTGATCACCCAGTAAATCTTCTGCGAGCCTCCGGCCGTGGCTGTCACTGTGGCACTCTTACCTTCTAACAATGTGAGTTCATCCGCTGAGACCGAGAAGGCGGAACCCGCCTGCACCAGCGGCCCAACCAGCGTCTGCAGCGGCTTCTGGTTCTCGTACTCCATCTTCACCCAGTCGGCGGAACGGGTGACCTTTGAAATCCGCACCTCGTCGATATCGCCCACGTATTTGTAGTTGTTATACCAACCGCCGATATAGATGCGGCTTGGGCTCTTGATTGCCAGCGGGGCGCTGGTGGATGTTGAAACGCCATCAAGGACACCGTTGACGTAGATCCGTGAATCCCCGTTCTGGAACGTGTGAACCACATGAACCCATTGCGACAACGGCAGTGTGCTCTCACCGCGTGCGTCCGCCCCTGAAAACCAGCACTCGATCCTGATATGCGGCGGACTGAACAATTGCATGATCACTTTCCCTTGCGGATGATCATTTCCCCAGCCCAGTAGCGACGCATTTGCCTGTTCTGCCTTGAACCACACTTCCGTCGAGTGCGGGCTGGAGCCGGTCGGATAGCCCGTAATCGTCTCGCCACCGCTGATGCCCTTGCCCGCCTCGAAGTGCCGACTCTTCCCAATAATGCCGGCAGATACTGTCGTGCCCGTGTCCTTCGATTCAACCGTGCCAACCTCATCTTTGACCGCGTCATTCATGTGCCAGACGCTGAGATATCCGTTAGAATCATTGAATACCGCTTGCCCTTTGGATTCTCCTGCGGCATCAGTCTTGCCCCAATACATCTTGATCTCCTGACGCGCATTGCCTTTGATTAACGGAATACGCAACCAGACGCTCGCCTTGCCGGCGGCCACGTCCCATTCATCAATCTGGTAGGCCAGAGGCGTGCCCTCGGCACTGGCGAAGCGAAGGTCATCGCCGTTGGGTTTAGCCTGGCCGAAGTCGAACCAGTCCTTGTTCAAACGCACCAGCAGCGGGAAGTTCGTCTCGGTGGCTGTGGCCGGCAGGCTCGCGCCTTCTTTTGTTGTTAGTATATGAAGCGAGCCCGAGTGCTGCCATCCCTGATATTGGGCCGATGCTGACGCCAGCATGGCGAGATATACAATTGCGCGTATCGTTAGTTTGGTCTTCATGGTAGGGTTACTAAAATTCTCAACTCAGTGTGTCAGGTTGCTGTTGAGGTGGATCACAGTTCCCGGTGTCATCGTTAGTTTCACGGTCTTTGCACCGTAGCGCACTTGGCAGGCACTTCCAGTTAGACTGTGAATTGTCGCCGATGTCAGCTTGCCGTCTGCCCACGCCATGTCCACCTCGAAGCCGCCGCGGGCACGCAATCCCTTGACCGAGCCTGTGGGCCATGCGTCGGGCAAGGCTGGAAGCAGGTGGATGCATCCCATGTGTGATTGGACGAGCATTTCGCCGACACCCGAAGCATAGCCGAAGTTACCATCGATTTGGAAGGGG
>CAIQXC010000175.1 GCA_903875675.1 Akkermansiaceae bacterium | reverse complement strand
CCCCTAGGCGGCTAACTTGGGGTACCCTAGGCTGCGCTTGACCAAGCACGGCAAAGCGCCAGCGTGGCAGTTGGCTGCCCGCAACGCCAGCCCTGTCGATCCCGGAGGGACGAATCCGCCGGGCGCGGGCAACCTGTCGATCTGCCGCCTTTTCAGGGAATTCAACTTGCTCGACTCATTGGCTCTTTTGAGGTCGAACACTGAGTTCTGAAGATAGTTCAGCAGGCAGGGGGGAAATGAGGACCTTAGTGTCTTGGTTAGGATTTCCGAAGGGTCATCCCTCGAAAGAATCGGCAGAACAAAGGGACTTGGTCGAATTGTCTTGGTTGTTGTTTCTGGGCGAGGCGAAGTGTGCCTGTCCATTCCAATTTTGCCGATCTACGATCATGAACCATTCCCTGATTATCGCCATAGTGCCCGCTCTGGTTTGCGCCGCCTCCTTGTTCGGTGCGAAAGTATCGGCAGCAACCGCGCGGACTTCCCACGGCAACCGTGATCTAACATGAGAAAATATCCCGCCATGAATCGCTTGCTGCTGGTGCTCTGCTGCCTGCGGACATGCTGCGGCATAGTCGTTGGGGAAGTGCCCGACACACTCGCCGCGACCGGTGCGAATCTTCTCGAAAACGGCGATTTTGAGAAAGGCGCGGAGGGCTGGGACACCCTGTGGGCACAGGAGGCAGGGGCCGCCAAGTCCGTCATCGACACCACCCATCCCCATGGCGGCACCCAGGGCATGCGCATCGAGCATACCGGTCAGAAAGACTGGAGCCTCGCTCATTCACTCACCCTCAAAACCCAGCCCGGCGAGATCTTCGAACTGAGCGCATGGCTACGCGTCGAGGGGGCAGGCAGCGCCACGCTCGGCGTGGTCACCCGTGATGCCACCGGCAAGACCATCAATTGGGCTTACGGCGGACGCTCTGCGCACGAGACGAAGGCGTGGTGTTGCCTGCGCTCCCGATTCATCATTCCACCAGGAACCACCTCAATCCAGCCACGCCTGATCGGCGACGGCCCGGCCACCGTTTGCTGCGACGACTTCGTCCTCACACGCCAAGGAAACCTCGCGGCATTGCGCAACCGGAATCTGCCCGCCGAAGTGAGCATGGGCAACGCCGCAGTCCACGTGACCTTTCACACGGCCGATGCCACTTTTGTGGTGAAGGATCAACGCAAGAACCGGACGTGGGTGCAGCGGGCAAGCGAGGCTCCCTTGGTCGTCCTTGATGCGAAGACCAGCGGGCCCACGATCGAATTGAAGCTCCTCGAACCTGTGTCCATGCTCACCGTGACCGCCAAGGCACGGATCGATGGAAACTTGCCGGAGCTGCTTATCGTCATGCGTGCCGAGGGTGGGATGGATGTGCCGCTCGCCTGGCCTGCCCCGTTCGCAACCGCCAAGGGCCAATGTCTCATTCTGCCCGTCAACGAAGGGATCAGTTATCCGACTGATGATACCTCGATCCCTGAGATGCACTATCATCTATATGGCGGTCACGGGCTTTGCATGCCGTGGTATGGAACACTGGATGGCGACTCAGGCTGGATGGCCATCATCGAGACCCCGGACGACGCAGCCGTCGCCATCCCACGCCACGATGGCCTGCTTGGCCTCGTTCCTGAATGGCAACCCCAAAAACAGCAATTCGGATCGGAGCGCATCATCCGATATGTCTTCTTGGACGATGGCGGCTATGTCGCAATGGCCAAGCGCTACCGCGAGTACGCGAAAAAGACGGGCCTTTTCAAGACGTTATATGAAAAGCGCAAGGCGGTCCCCGCTGTCGATCTCCTGGTGGGAGCCGCCAACGTCTGGTGCTGGGACCAGGATGCCGCCTCATTCTGCCGTGAACTGCAAACCGCCGGCATCCGCCAAATCCTCTGGAGCAACGCCCTCCCACCCGTCCAGATCAAGGCTCTCAATGATTTGGGTGTTCTCACCAGCCGCTATGATATCTATCAGGACGCCATGAACCCGGAAAACTTCCCGCGCCTCAGCTGGCTCCACCCCGACTGGACGAGCGATGCGTGGGCCAATGACGACCTGATGACCGGTGCCGACGGCGAATGGGTGCGCGGTTGGGAAGTGGAAACGAAGGACGGCAAGACCATCCCGTGCGGCACGCTCTGCGACCGGCAGGCCGTGGCCTATGCCAAGCGGCGCATCCCGCCCGAGTTGGCCACCCACCCCTATCGCAGCCGGTTTATCGACACGACAACCGCCAGCCCATGGCGCGAGTGCTATCATCCGCTGCATTCCATGACGCGCACCGATAGCAAACGCTCCAAGATGGATTTGTTGCGATATATCAGCGAAGGATGTGGCTTGGTTTGCGGAAGCGAGACGGGGCACGATGCGGCCGTTCCATATGTGCATTACTTCGAGGGCATGTTGAGCCTCGGCCCCTACAGGGTTCCCGAATCCGGGCGCAACATGATTCAGGCATGGGACAAGGTGCCGGAGCAGGTCGCCAAATTCCAAACCGGTCATCTCTATCGCTTGCCTCTGTGGGAACTCGTCTATCACGACTGCGTGGTGGCGCAGTGGTACTGGGGCGACTACAATAACAAGCTGCCCAAGTTATGGGATCGCCGCGACCTCTGGAACGCCCTCTATGGCACGCCTCCAATGTTCATGTTCGATCGGAAAATCTGGGAGGCTAACAAAGATCGCTTCGTCAAAAGCTACCAGATGGCAACGCCAGTGGCACGGGCCACAGGCTATTCCCAAATGCTCTCCCATGAGTGGCTGACCCCCGATCACGCCGTCCAGCGAACGCGCTTTGCCAACGACGTGGTGGTAACGGTCAACTTTGGTGATGCCCCGTTCTCACTGCCCGACGGCTCACTCCTCCCATCACTCGGCAAACACGTGGAAGGACTTACCTACCGATGAACGGAAAATCACAGGAAATGTGCCATCTGGAGCTGCATCTGTCCCTATTATACCGCACGCTGTTCAATAAAACTGTTCGGCCCAAATACCACATCCGTTCGGCGATTCGCACATCCAACGTTCAAAATGAATATGTCCCAAACCAATTCGTCTCATAAAAGTATGACTCAATCAACATTTGCACGACCGCTATCTATCGTGGTTCTAGCCTTCTCCAGTTTGCTCGTCACCGGGCAGGAGCAACCCCGGCCCAGAGTCATTCCCCCCAGCCCCTCCCTACCACGTCAGCCGACTCCAACTATCCAGCAGGCCGAAACACTCAGCACAAACTACAGAGTCACGTTCTCCGGCAAGTCCGATGACAAGTCTCTTGGAGAACTCTCCACCCTCACATGCGCCCAAAATATCTACATTTCTGGTCCTCTAAACTCTTCTAATACGCCTACCACGTTCACCGTGTCCGGGATTTTGGAAGAAAAGGATGGATTTCTCATTTTCACCTACTCAATTGGGTTTAGGGCTCCGATTACAACCATGCGAGACTCACAGCCAGGCCAACCCCCAGTCGCCGACGTTCAGTATCAAGACCATACCTCAAGAGGAACTCTGAAGATGCAACCCGGCAAGGCTTATGACCTACTCAAATCAGGCGGGAACATCTATTCAATGGTTGTGGCTCCGGAGATCGACAAGTAACAGCAGCGATGACAACAGGTCTGAGCTTTATTCACCTTGGCCAGCCTGAGATTCGAGGTCTTGAGACACACGCGAATTTGCTTGCCGCCGACCTTGAAGCGGAGGTAATAACCCCCCGTTCGCATGCTTCACCAAATTCTCCGCCACACTCAGCCAGTTGCCTTTTATGGGGAAAATTTTCCTCACAAGGGTACTCAGGGGCAAGGAATTTGCCCCTTGGTAGTCAAAACAGGTAGTCAAACGGGTTTTGTTGCTGATTCAATTTGTTGTAAGTTCTTGTAAATCAATAATGCGCCTGTAGCTCAGTTGGATAGAGCATCCGCCTTCTAAGCGGAATGTCACTGGTTCGAGTCCAGTCAGGCGTGCCTTACGGGCATAAGGATTTGAGTGGTTTTTCTAACCGATTCAAAAAGTCTAGTAACCATTTAGTAAGCAGCGCGGCCACTCTCCGTCCTTTTTTCAGCCTGCTCTATCTGTTTTACCCCCTGCCGTCGCGCCCAAAAACCTGGGGTGCCGCACGATCTGCGGCATGGTTGGAGGAGATGGAAGGAAGGCTT